>DASYHX010000445.1:0-13690 GCA_035998065.1 Pseudorhizobium sp. | reverse complement strand
GACGTGGCACCTGCATTACGCTGCCACCGGCGGAGCGTCAATTGACGCCGCGTCAGGTGAACGAGAAGCGCAGCGCGTAGTCGATGCTTTCGCCGGGCTTCAACGGCTTCAACTCACCCTTCTCTGCCAGTTCCTTTCGGCTGACCCAGCGATGGGAGACGGGCTCGATCCCTAGCACATGCGCCGGAGCGTGCTGATTTCGCCAGACCTGCAGATGCGGCAGCGTGTCGGTCCGGAACTTCACCTTCAGCGTCGCGCCACCAATCGCGGCGATCGGCCCGAGGTTAACCTCGGCCCAGCCGCTCTCATCCGTCGCAGCCGGCACGCAGAACACGCCGCCCGGATCCTCGCCAAAATTCCAGGGCAGGCTGCCGTTCTCCAGCATCTTGCCGTTGAGCTTCACCTCGCTGTCGAACAGCCAGGCGCCGATGTTCATGTGATACATTTGCACGGCCGGAAAGGGCTTGGTGCCGGCGTTGGTCACCGTGTCGAACAGACAGACTTCGCCGCTCTCCCCGTTGATGCGCCAGTGACGCTCCAGAAGCGCCAGCCCATCATCGGCGAGTTTCACTGGGACCTTGGCGCGGCATTCCGCTCCTCCGTCCTGCACATCCCAGAAAAGAAGCTCGGCCGGATGGGACGAGAAGGACCCGTGCAGCGGATAGGTCTTGCCGTCCCGGCGCCCGGGGATAGGCTCGGGATGACGGATGTGGTCAGGCCCGCACGTAAAGAGGAAGCCTTCCAGCGAATGATCGATCCGGGGATCGCCGTCGTCTGGGATCGCACGCCCCGGCGCGACATCCACCTCGCCGACGAAGCATGAGCCGATATCCAGAACCGAGGTTTCGTCGAGCAAAAGGCGTGGACCAACGGCGGCGGAAAAAGCTTTCATTTCAGTTCCTCACTCCCAGGGCACAACTCTGTTATCAGAACGTGAGGAGAAATTAACGGCGCGTTCATGACGAATTCACCTTTTTCACATTAGCGTCAAAATTTGCTTGTCTGTGGCGGCAGATGCGCGAGCCGGAACGTTTCGCTGCCTCGGCGATTTCATCTCTGTTCAACAAGAAGGTCGGTAGCAACGTGAAAAGGCTTCTCACCGCTGGTCTCGGATTTGCTCTCCTGGTGACGCATGGCGCCTCGATGGCCTTGGCTCAGTCCATCTACGATCCCTATGCGTCGGACACCATGCTGGTCGCACCCGACGGCAGCATTCTGGATTATGTCCCCGAACAGGGCGAGGTGGTTACCAGCCGAGACCGCGCGGGGCGCCTTATCCTGATCGACCGCTACGGCAATGTCGTCGCAACCGAAATGCGTAATGAGGGCTACGCGCCGCGCCGGGCAGACCAGTATCCGCCCCGGCCAGGCGGCTACCGCGAATATCGCGACACTGCCGGTTACAGAGACTATCGCGAATATCGGCCCGAAGAGCCGGGCGCGTTCACCGGCTCCATCCCCGACTCCGGTTCCATCACACGGCTCCCCCTGGAGGACCAGCCCTATCCGCAGGACCAGCAGCCGGAAGACGACTACGCCTCGATCGAGCGCCAGCAGCAACCTCTTCAACAGCTGGAGCCGGAAAAACCGATCATTGCGGTGACGAAGAAACCACAGGCAGAAGTTGCCGCCCTGCAGGTCTTCCTCGACCGGGAGGGCATTTCTCCGGGCGTCATTGACGGCCACCTGGGCGAGAACGTCAACAAGGCGATCGCCGCATGGCAGGAGATGACGGGCGAGACGCTCGACCCGAACAATTCCGAAGATATCATGCAGCGCCTGAGCTATTCCGGCGGTCTTCCCATCGTCGACTATACAATCACCGCTGCCGATGCGGCAGGCCCGTTTGTTGCCTCTATCCCGGATGACTACTCGCAAAAGGCGCAACTCCCGGCCATGGCCTATACCTCCACCAGCGAAAAGCTGGCGGAACAGTTTCACATGGACGAGAACTACCTGAAGGCGCTCAATCCGAGCGTAGATTTCTCCATCCCCGGCACGACGATCAAGGTTATCAGCCCCGGAGCGCCGAAGACGGGCGCCGTAACCCGAATCGTTGCCGACAAAAGCAAGGAACAGGTCCTGGCCTATGGCGATGACGGGAAGCTTATCGCGGCCTATCCCGCCACGATTGGCTCGACGGCGACGCCCTCGCCTTCTGGCTCGCATACGGTTACGCGCATCGCCCTCAATCCGGGCTACACCTATAACCCTAAGATCAACTTCAAGCAGGGCAATAACGACAAGATCCTGGAGATCCCGCCTGGTCCGAATGGCCCGGTAGGGACAGTGTGGATCGCCCTGTCGAAACCGACTTACGGGATCCACGGCACCCCGGAGCCGTCCAAGATCGGAAAGACCAACAGCAATGGCTGCATCCGTCTCACCAACTGGGACGCTACGGAACTGGCGAAGATGGTGAAGCCGGGAACGACCGTAGAGTTCGTCGAATAAAAAAGGCGCCTTTCGGGGCGCCTTTTTCGTATATCCTAAGGTTGGTCTTACGCGGCGCTGCGGCCGAAAGGGAAAACGCGCAAGCGCGGCGAGCGGATGACTTGCGTCGGCATCAGGCGAAGGACTTCCTGAGCGAAGGCGGCAGCATTTTCTTTTGCCTTGTCGACATTACTGACCTTTGCGGTATCCAGGGTATGGAGCGTACCACCTGCTTCAAACAATTCCTTGAAGGCGGTGCGCTCGCCGATCGGCGCATTCAGCACGTTGACGCCCCGTGCGGCAAGCAGTCCCTTGATGGTCAGCAGCGCCTTCGTCGTGACCATGGAGGTCACACGCGTGAGCACGACCGAATGCGGGATCGCGAGGTTCGCCTTCTCTTTCATCAACGTCAACAGATCGAGGATCTGGGCAGCGCCCTTGGCATCCATGGCCGAGCCCTGAACAGGGATCATGACATGATCGGAAAGTCCTATCGCCGTCGTGACAAGGGCGTCCTTGGCGCCGGCGAGGTCAATCACAAAGAACTCGACCTGCGAAGCCATCTCGCGCAGATGACACTGCAGGGAAGCGACGGAGGCCTCGGAAATGACCTGCAAGTTGCGAACCGGACCGGAAATCTCTGCCCATTGGCTGATCCAGTGCTGCGGGTCACAGTCGATGATCGCAACACGATAGCCCTCATGGGCAAGCTCGGTCGCGAGCAGAAGGGCGGCGGTGGTCTTGCCGGCTCCGCCCTTGGCATTGGCAAAAGATATTACGGGCATTCTCAGTCCTCAGGGGTGTGAGCCGCATCGCTCGAAGCCGCACCGCCGAAGCATGGTGCATTGGGCGCATCCTGCTTAATCATGGTTAATGAAGTCTAAATTTAGCAGCCTTGGATATAGTCCCCAACTTGTCGTGCGGGCACAAAAAGCCCCGGCCGTGGCTCCGGGGCTTTTAAGTCAGATCATGTCGCTCAGAAGCACTCGTGGAACAGCTGCGTCATGTTTTCCAGCGTCATCGGAACCGGATTTCCGCCGCAGCTCGGATCTTCGATGGCCATGGCAGCCAGTTCATCAATTCGATCGGAAACGATACCCATTGCCGTCAGGTTTTCCGGCACACCCAGTTCCGCCCGCAGCGACAGGACATAGTCGTAGAAACCGTCGAAGCCTCCGCTGATACCGAGATAGGCGGCCGCACGCTCGATCTTTTTTTCGATCGCCAACCGGTTGAAGCGTAGCACCGGCGGCATAACAACCGCGTTCGTCATGCCATGATGCGTGTTGTAGACAGCGCCGATCGGATGCGAGAGCGAATGGATCGCGCCAAGACCCTTCTGGAAGGCAACGGCCCCCATGGCCGCAGCGGACATCATGTTCGTGCGCGCCTCGATATCGGTTCCGTCCCTGTAGGCGCGCGGCAGGAATTCCTTGACCAGCCGCATGCCCTCAAGCGCAATCCCCTGGCTCATCGGGTGGTAGAAGGGCGAGCAATAGGCCTCCAGGCAGTGGGCGAAAGCGTCCATGCCGGTGCCGGCGGTGATCATTTTCGGCATGCCGACCGTCAACTCCGGATCGGCAATGACGACGCCGGGCAGGAACTTCGGGTGGAAGATGATCTTCTTCACATGGGTCTCGGAATTGGTGATCACCGACGCACGACCGACCTCCGAGCCGGTTCCCGCGGTCGTCGGAACCGCAACGATGGGCGCGATGCCTTCGGTGCTGGCGCGAGTCCACCAATCGCCGATATCCTCGAAATCCCAGACGGGCCGCGTCTGCCCGACCATGAAGGCGACAGCCTTGCCAAGATCCAGACCCGAGCCGCCACCGAAGGCGACGACGCCGTCGTGCCCGCCATCGCGGAACGCTTTGACGCCTGCTTCCAGGTTCTTCTCGTTCGGGTTGGGATCGACATCGGCGAAGATCGCACGACCAAGGCCCGCCTCCTCCAGTACATCCAGCGCATGGCCAGTGATCGCCATCGACGCCAGTCCCCGGTCGGTGACCAGCAGCGGCTTTTTCATACCGAGCGACTTGCAGACGTCGGCCAGTTCCTTGATCCGGCCCCGGCCGAGCTTGACGGCGGTCGGGTAGCTCCAGTTCGCGACGATGTTCATTTCGTGACTTTCTTCAGATGGTAGGACTTGGGTCGTGTCAAATTGTGGAAGCCGAGGACGGAGAGCGAGCCGCCACGGCCGGTCTCCTTGACGCCGGTCCAGCAAAGCGCCGGATCGAGATAGTCGGCTCGGTTCATGAATACAGTACCCGTCTCGACCTCACGCCCGATCCGCCCTGCCCGTTCCGGGTCTTTCGTCCAGAGTGAAGCCGTCAGCCCATACTTGCTGTCATTCATCAGCGAGATCGCTTCTTCATCGCTCTTCACCTTCATGATGCCGACGGCGGGGCCGAAGGTTTCTTCCGTCATGAAGGGCATGGAGTGATCGACGTTCACGAGAACCTGCGGCGCAAGATAGGCGCCGCCGTCGTCCGCCGGAAAAAGCTTCGGATCGACCAGCGCCTTCGCGCCGCGCGAAACGGCATCTGCCACCTGCTCGCGAACCACCTTCGCGAAGCGCTTGTTCGCCATCGGCCCAAGCGTCGTCTCCTGCTCCAGCGGATTGCCGAGCTTGTAGTTGGAGACCCAGGCCACCGACTTCTCGACGAAGTCGTCGTAGAGCGATTCATGAACATAGATGCGCTCGATGCCGCAGCAGCACTGTCCGGAATTGTAGGTGGCTCCATCCATCAGCGTGTCGACAGCCGCATCGAGATCGGCGTCTTCCATGACATAGGCCGGATCCTTGCCGCCAAGCTCCAGGCCGAGCCCGGTGAAGGTGCCCGCGGCTGCCCGCTCAATGGAGCGTCCGCCTGCGACCGAGCCGGTGAAGTTGATGAAGTTGAACTTGCCGGCGGCAATCAGCGCCGAGGTCGTGTCGTGGTCGAGGAAGAGGTTGACGAAGACGTCCTCCGGCACGCCCGCCTCGATGAAGCCACGCACCAGCCGCTCGCCGACCAGCAGCGTCTGCGAGGCATGCTTGATGACCACCGTATTGCCGGCCATCAACGCGGGCGCCACTGTGTTGATCGCTGTCATGTACGGGTAGTTCCACGGGGCGATGACGAAGACGACGCCGTGCGGCTCGCGCTCGATGCGGCGTTCGAAGCTCGCGCTTTCCTCCATGGCCATCGGCGCCAGCGCATCGGCGGCAATCGAGGCCACGTAGTTGGAGCGCTCGTTGAACCCCTTGAACTCGCCGCCATAGCGGATCGGGCGCCCCATCATCCACGCTAGTTCCGGCACCACTTCGTCGGCCATTTCGTTGAGGCGCGCAACACCCTTCAAGACGAGTTGCACGCGCTCCTCGAGCGGGCGCTTGGCCCAGCTCTTCTGCGCCTTGCGGGCACGGTCCACGACCGCGGCAGCCTCCTCGAAGCTCATGGCCTGCCTTTCGGCATAGACCGAACCATCGATAGGCGAGATACATTGGATCATGGTCATGATCGTAGTTCCTGTCGTTTATGATTTTGTGGGACGAGCACTAGGCCCTTTCGAAGCCGCGCGCCACTTCCCAATCGGTGATGCGACGATCGTACTCTTCCTGCTCCCACTGTGCGGCGCGGGTGTAGTGGTCGATGACGTCGTCACCGAAGGCGGAGCGCAGCATGGCTGAGCCGGACATCAGCGCCGTCGCGTCGCGCAGCGTGTGCGGAATTTCGCGAATGTCTTTGCCGCCATAGGCGTCACCTTCGAAGGCCGGCTCCAGCTCCATTCTGTTCTCGATCCCGTCGATGCCGGCTGCAAGGAGCGCGGCCATGGCAAGATAAGGATTGAGATCGGAGCCACCGACGCGGCATTCGATGCGGATGCCCTTCGTCGAGTCACCGCAGAGGCGATAGCCGGCCGTCCGGTTGTCCTTCGACCAGATCGCCTTGGTGGGCGCGAACGTGCCGGCCATGAAGCGCTTGTAGGAATTGATATAGGGCGCCAGGAAATAGGTGATCTCGCCGGCATGGGCGAGCAGGCCCGCGACGTAGTGCTTCATCGTCGCGGACATGCCGTAGTCAGCGCCCTTGTCGAAGAAGAGCGGTGTCTTGCCGTCCGCGCTCCAAAGCGACTGGTGAATGTGCGACGAGGAGCCGGCCGCAGTGTAGTTCCACTTGGCCAGAAACGTGATGGCCTTGCCCTTCGACCAGGCGATCTCCTTGCAGGCATTCTTGATGACCACGTGCCGATCGGCCATTGTCAGCGCATCTGCGTAGCGGACGTTGATCTCCTCCTGCCCCGCCGATGCCTCGCCTTTCGAATTCTCCACCGGAATGCCCGCAGCCTGCAGGCCATTGCGGATCGCCCGCATCACATCCTCTTCCTTGGTGGTCTGGAAGATGTGGTAGTCTTCGTTATAGGTGCTGGCGAGCTTGAGGCTCCTGTAGCCGGAGGACTGAGCCTGTTCGTACGTCTGGTCGAACAGGAAGAACTCAAGCTCCGTCGCCATGAAGGCCTTTATGCCCATCGCCTCTAGCCGCGCGACCTGCTTCTTCAGGATCGCGCGCGGCGAATGGCTCACTTCTTCATGTGTGTGGTGATCCAGCACATCGCAGAGAACGAGCGCGGTGCCTTCCAGCCAGGGCACGCGCCGGAGCGTCGCAAGATCAGGCTTCATGGTGTAGTCGCCATACCCCTTCTCCCAGCTCGTCGCCTTGAAGCCGGAAACGGTTTCCATCTCCATGTCGGTGGCAAGCAGGTAGTTGCAGCTATGGGTCTCCTCATAGGCGCTCTCGACGAAGAACTCGGCCTGGAAGCGTTTGCCCATCAGCCGGCCCTGCATGTCGACAAGGCAGGCGAGAACGGTATCGATGCGGCCGTCAGCCACATCGGATTTGAGGTCTTCGAAGGTGTAGTTGGCGCTCATGGAGAATGTCCGTCAGGGGCAAATGGATGGGAGGAGCGGCAGGCTGTCTGCCCGCCGCCCCTCATGACTCAGCTGTAGCGATAAGGCGGGCCTGCCTTCTCCATCGTCTCGCGATACTTCTTCAGGATCTCCACAACCTTGGCCGTACGCGGGCTCGTCTGAGCGACTTCGTCCCAGAACTTCATGGCTTCCGCTTCCACCGTCTTCCACTCTTCTTCCGGAATGGTGGTCAGTTCAAGCTTTGTGCCTTCGACGCGCAGCTTGGCTTCGCCGCCCCAGTACCAGTGCTGCCGGTAGTAGTGCGAGGAATCCATCGTCAGCTTGAAGAGTTCCTTCAGGTTGTCCGGCACCTCGTTCCACCGATCGGCATTGGCAAAGAACGACCCGCACCAGGCACCGGAGATGTTGTTGGTGAGGAAGTACTTCGTCACGTCCGCCCAGCCGACGGTATAGTCTTCGGTGATGCCGGACCAGGCGATGCCGTCGATCTCGCCCGTCTGCATTGCCACCTGCACGTCTTCCCAGGGCAGCGTGACCGGAACAACGCCGAAGCGCGCCAGGAACTGGCCGGCGGTCGGGAAGGTGAAGATGCGGAGACCCTTCAGGTCCTCCAGGCTCTTCAGCGGTTTGTTGGTGGCGAAGTTGCAGGGGTCCCAGGAACCGGCGGACAGCCACTTCACCCCGACCTCGTTGTAGGCCTCTTCCCAGATTTCGTTCAGGCCGTACTGGTGGAACAGCGTCGGCACGTCGAGGCTGTAGCGCGAAGCGAAGGGGAAGTAGCCGCCGAACACCTTGATATCCACCGGCGAGTTCATCGAATCGTCGTCCGACTGCACCGCATCGATCGTGCCGGCCTGCATGGCGCGGAAGAGTTCGCCGGTCGGCACCAGTTGGTCGGCGGTAAAGAGTTCGATCTCCATCTGCCCGTCGGCGATCTTGTTGAAGGAATCGATTGCCGGCTTGATGACGTGTTCGGCAAGCGCCGGACCCGCATAGGTCTGCAGCCGCCAGCGGATCGGTGCCTGTGCCTTCACGTAAGGGGCGGCCAGCATGGCCGGCCCGGCGGCGGCGGCGGTCAGGCCCGCCTTTTTCAGGAAGTCGCGTCTGTTCGTCATGTCTGTTCCCTCTGTTGTTGATTGATACAGTCACGCCGCACCGGCTCACCCGGTGCGAGATATGGCCCGTTCATTCGGGCTCTTGTTCTTGGTGTCTTACGTTCAGCCGCGCACATTGACGTGCTCCGGCAGCCAGAGTGCGATCTGCGGAAAGGCCATGATGATCGCAAGGCCGATCATCATGATGATCACGAAGGGCCAGACCGATCTGTAGATGTCGCCGAGCGAAATCTGCGGCGGCGCCATCGCCCGCATCAGGAAGAGATTGTAGCCGAAGGGCGGTGTCATGTACGAGATCTGGCAGGTGATCGTGTAGAGCACGCCGTACCAGACGAGGTCGAAACCGAGCTTCCCGACGAGCGGGATATAGAGCGGCGCCACGATCACGAGCATCGCCGTATCGTCGAGGAACATGCCCATCAGGATGAAGGACACCTGCATCATGATCAGGATCGTCCACGGCGACAGCTCCCAATCGTTGATTAGCAGCCCCTCGATTGCGCGCACGGCGCCCAGCCCGTCGAAGACCGCACCGAAACAAAGGGCGGCCAGAATGATCCACATGAACATGCAGGTGATGCCGAGCGTCTGTTCGATCGTGCGGGTCAGGACGCCGTTGCCGAGACGACGCTTGACTGCGGCGACCACAAGCGCCGAGAGGGCGCCGACCGCGGAGCTTTCCACCAGGCTGGTATAGCCCATCAGGAAAAGCCCCATCATCAGGAAGAAGATCAGGAGCGGCAGGATGCCGGCGCGCAGGAGCTTCAGCTTGTCTGCCAGCGGGATGTCGCGCTCCTCCTTTGGGAGCACCGGCCCGAGTGACGGATTGAGGTGGCAGCGGATGACGATGTAGATGACGAAGAGAGCGGCGAGCAGCAGGCCCGGGAACGCACCCGCCAGCCATAACTGCCCCACGGGCTGCCGCGCGATCATGCCGTAGAGAACCAGCACGACGCTTGGCGGCACGAGGATGCCGAGCGAGCTGCCTGCCTGGATGACGCCGGTCACCATGGTCTTGTCGTAGCCGCGCTTGAGCAGTTCCGGCAGCGCGATCGTAGCCCCGATCGCCATGCCGGCGACGGACAGCCCGTTCATCGCCGAGATGATCACCATCAGCCCGATCGTGCCGACGGCAAGACCACCGCGCAATCCGCCCATCCAGACGTGGAACGCCTTGTAGAGGTCTTCGGCGATACCGGATTCAGACAGCAGGTAGCCCATGAAGATGAAGAGCGGCAGCGTCAGAAGCGGGTACCACTTCATCAGCTTCATAGCGGCCGAGAAGCCGAGTTCGAAGCCGCCATTGCCCCACAGGATCGCTGCCGTGACCACGCCGACGAAGCCGATGACCGCAAAGACCCGCTGCCCCGTCAGCATGCTGAGCAGCATGGAGGAGAACATGAAGAGGATGATCAGCTCCGCGCTCATGCGAACGGCCTTCCGAGTGCCACCGCAAGATCCTTGATGAAGATGGAGGTTGCCTGCAGCAGGGTGAGGAAGATGCCGATCACCATGATGATCTTGATCGGCGCCATATAGGGCGACCAGGACGAGTAGCTCGTCTCGTTGTACTGGAGCGCGTAGGAGGTACTGGAGATGCCGCCATAAAGCAGGAAGAACAGGTAGACGAACAGCATGAAGATGGTGACGACATCAACAATTGCCTTCGTCCGGGGCGACCAGCGGCCATAGGCCAAGTCCATCCGGACGTGCGAATCCAGCTGAAGTGAGTAAGCGCCGCCGAGCAGGAAATAGGCCGCCATGACGAATTGCGCCATCTCCAGCGTCCAGAGCGACGGGAGGAAGAAGGTCTTGGAGATCGACGACCACAGCAGGATGCCCATCATCACGAAGATGAGGTACATGGTCACCCGGCCGACGCCGCGGTTGAAGCGGTCGACGATGCGGACATAGGTTTTCAGCGCCTCAGGCATCGGCAGGGCCCGACACGCCACTCACATGCGAAGACATCCTCTCATTCTCCCAGTCCGTTCCACCTCTTTACGCGCTGCCATTGTTATTCTGTTTGGTCAGCGCACTGATGCTTTTCCTCAGAAGCTCGCTGAGGAAGTCCGCCGCAACGACCTGCCCTGCCTCGTCGGCGATGAGGTCGTTGCGGATCTCGATCATCACGTTCAAAAGCCCCGCCGGCAAGGCATGCAGCTCAAGCGTATGGGTGACCCCATCTGCCGGACCATATGGCTCGTTGCGTTCCACACGATAAAGATGAGTGCTCGCCGCAGCCAGCATGGCATCCGCTAAACGGCTATCCCGGTCGTGCAGGATCCCGATCTCGACCTCTCTCTTGCGGCCGAAATACACCGGCGTGAAGGAATGGATCGTCACCAGCACCGGCTCACGGCCTTGCGCCCGCCGCGCGGCAATCTCCTCGCTAATGCGTCCCTGGAACGGGAGGTAGAGCGAGGAAGCGCGCAATGAACGCTCCGCGTCGCTCAGGTTCTCGTTGCCGGGTATGCGGAAGACCTCACTGACATCACGTATCGCAGCCGGCGATTCCGGCGGTCGATTGCAATCGTAGATGAGGCGGGAGAAGCGCTGGTAGATCAGCGTTGCATCCAGCTGCCGCGCCATAAGTTGCGCCACGGCGAGCGCACCGGGATCCCAGGCTATGTGCGAGGACAAGGCGTCTTCGGAGAGACCAAGCGTGCCATAGCGCTGCGGCAACCGACGGGACGCATGCTCGCAAACGAGCAGGACGTCACTCGCTGCGTGCGGGTTTTCGACCGCGACCGCCTCGCCGTCTGCCCTGCTCAACATCTCGGTCTGCGCCAGCATCACCAGATCACCCGATCCCCTCGCGTCGTAGAAGAGAATTCTTCATCTATGGCGGCACGTCAATGCAGTTCTGAAAATTTCTCTTCATTCCGCGCATTGACTCGGGAGGGGAAAGAACCTTTAAATCTTCTTCAACCGGCGAAGACCGGAGGGAACAGCTTCAGTGCCAACGACCGCACGAACCGTCTCGGATGCCATACGCACACGTTACGACGATCTGACACGTGCGGAACGCCAGTTGGCCGACAGGATTTTGGAGAACTATCCGGTGTCCGGCCTCGGAAGCATAACGGCCATTGCGGAAAATGCCGGCGTCTCGACGCCGACGGTCGCCCGCATGGTGCAGAAAATCGGCTTCAAGGGTTACGCTGAGTTCCAGTCACGCCTGCACCACGAGTTGGAAGAAACGATCTCCAATCCGATCGCCAAGCACGACCGCTGGGCCCTGAATGCGCCCGGCACGCATATTCTCAATCGCTTCGCCGACGCGATCACCGCAAACCTGCGCGAGACGCTGTCCGATCTCGATACCAAGGCGTTCGAGGATGTCGCCGCCCTTCTCGGTGACCGCGACCGCAGCATCTATTTCGTCGGCGGGCGCATCACAGGCGCCCTGGCGGAATACTTCTTCACCCACATGCAGGTGATCCGCCCGAAGACGACGCTGATCTCGACCAATTCCAGCTCCTGGCCGCAGCACGTACTGAACATGAACCGGGGCGACGTGCTGGTGATCTTCGACATCCGCCGCTACGAGCAGGAGATGGCGACGCTGGCGGAAGTCGCCAAGGCAAGCGGCATCGTCATCATCCTCATGACCGATGTCTGGGGGTCGCCCGTTGCCCAGCACGCCCGCCATATCTTCCGCGTCCGTATTGAGGCACCCAGCGCCTGGGACTCCTCGGTGGTTACCCTCTTTGTGGTGGAAGCGCTGATCGAGGCGGTGCAGAGCGCCGCCTGGGACAAGACGCGCCAACGCATGAATTCGCTGGAGGAACTGTTCGAGCGCTCGCGGCTCTTCAGGCGCCACAACCACCAGAAGCTGGAGTGACGGCGCGTCCGGAGCATCGCCCATTCCGCTGTTCTACCAACGCTATCTTGCCTTCAGGCACTGTCACATACCGTACATGAACTGGTTCTACGAGTTTCGCCAACACGACCAACATCAGGAGGATATCGTGCTCAACAAGACCCACCGCCTGCTCTCGCTGACGACTGCGCTTATCATTGCATCGGCGAGCTTCGCCGCTGCCGAGCCGAGCGCGGAGCTCATCGAAGCTGCCAAGAAGGAAGGCATGCTGACGACCATCGCCCTGCCCCACAGCTGGTGCGGCTATGGTGATGTCATCGCCGGCTTCAAGGCCAAGTATCCGGAGATTCAGGTCAATGAACTGAATCCAGACGCTGGCTCTGCCGATGAAGTCGAGGCCGTGAAGGCGAACAAGGACAACACTGGCCCCCAGGCACCTGACGTTGTCGATGTTGGCCTCTCCTTCGGCCCGCAGATGAAGGAAGAAGGGCTGTTGCAGCCTTACAAGGTCTCCACTTGGGATGAGATTCCGGCGGACATCAAGGATCCCGAAGGCTACTGGTACGGCGACTACTACGGGGTTCTGTCCTTCATCGTGAACAAGGACATGGTTGAAACGGTGCCGCAGGACTGGGCCGATCTGCTGAAGCCTGACTATGCCGGTCAGGTTGCGCTCGCCGGTGATCCGCGAGCGTCCAACCAGGCAATCTTGGCTGTTCTCGCAGCTGGCCTGTCGAAGGGTGCAAAATCTGGCGAGGAAGCCGGCAAGGCTGGTCTTGAGTACTTCGCCGAACTCAACAAGGCCGGCAACTTTGTTCCGGTTATCGCCAAGGCTGGCACCATCGCTCAGGGCGCGACACCAATCTCCATTGCTTGGGACTACAATGCGCTGGCATGGCGCGACGAACTGAACGGTAATCCGCCGGTTGAAGTCGTCGTTCCGAAAACCGGCGTTCTCGCGGGCGTCTACGTTCAGGGCATCTCGGCATACGCGCCGCACCCGAATGCTGCAAAGCTCTGGATGGAGTATCTTTATTCGGACGAAGGCCAGAACCTGTGGCTGAAGGGCTATTGCCATCCGGCGCGCTTCAACGCCATGGCCAAGGCTGGCAAAATCCCGCAGGAACTGATGGACGCCCTGCCGCCGGCAGAAAGCTATGAAGCGGCCGTCTTCCCGACCGTCGAGGAGCAAAACGCCAACAACGCAGCCGTTACCGGCGGCTGGGACAGCGTCGTCGGTTCAAACGTTCAGTAACAACTGCCTTGCTCGGCAAGCCCGGCCCGATCAAGCGGGCCGGGCTTGCCATTTCAGCGGCACTCGCCGTATTTTTGCCACAGCCCAACAGCCGAGCCGAGGGAGACGACTGCGCCGATGAACCAAGCCTCTCCCGCACCAAGATT
>DASYHX010000427.1:0-11865 GCA_035998065.1 Pseudorhizobium sp. | reverse complement strand
GCAACGACCTGCGTTTCCGGATTGAGCTTCACGCCGAACCGCCGCGCGTAGTAGGCCGCCTGTGCCCTGCGCAGGCCAGGGATGCCTTTCGACGAGGAATAGCGATGGGTGCGCGGATCACGGACCACCTCGCAGAGCTTGTCGACGATATTCTTGGGTGTCGGCAGGTCAGGGTTGCCCATGCCGAGATCGATGATGTCGGCACCCGCCGCTCGCGCGCTCGCCTTCAAACGGTTGACCTGTTCAAAGACGTAAGGCGGCAGTCGGCGGACCTTGTGGAACTCTTCCATGACTCTCCCCGTGGAAGCACGCGCGGCACGCGACCGCGCGGGGATTTTTGCCCAAATCGGCGTTTCGTGGTTTGAAACCAAACCCGCCCAAAGGCAAGCGCTAATTGGCGATGTCTGCCTCGGCTTCGGCACCGTGCTGAGCTGCCAGCCTGCGCAGTTCCGCCACGCGCCGCTGGTACTCTGCTTCGGAGACGTGGCCATTGGCCCGAGCGTTGGCCAATGCCGAAAGCCCTGCCTCCGTCGTCGCTGCCTCTTCGTCGGCGATCTGGGTGTTTGCGGCCGTCAAAGGACCGTCGAACGTTGGATAGGTGCCGGTGTCTCGTCTGGCCATCGGGCGCCGCTCGGCACCCGAGGCAACGGAAACAATCGTCGCCTGAGGTGCCGTGTTGGGAATCCCATCATCCAGAGCGAAGCTGTTGCACCCCGCAAGCAGCACAGGCATCGTCGTAACACTCAGAAGTATGGGCAGCATAGCCGCCCGACGCCTCAGTTCGTCCATCGTCCCCGACCATTCTCCGGCGTTCAAAAAGTCGACGCCTGCAGCGTCATTCGCTGGCACTTGTAAGCATTTTCCGGCACTATGTACAAAGGAAATCAAACCACAAGAACACTTCTGTTGCGGAGGAGCGGTTGGCCGACAAGAGGGAGGAGAAGCAGACAGGCGAAGAGGGCTTTCCCGGCTTCGACCCACAGTCCGTCGAATCCTATATGGTCAAGGATCCGGCTGCGCTCGCCGTCAATCTGGCGCGCGCGCTCGAACACGTGGGCCAAGCGGCGTCTCAATGGCTGGACGCTCGCGAAGCCGGAGACCATGTCGATCCCTCGGCCGATCCCGTCACCGACATGGTGAAGACGCTCTCGGAAGTGGCGCAATACTGGGTCTCCGATCCTAAGCGGACGCTGGAGGCGCAGTCGCTGCTCTTTTCCAGCTATATGGGAATCTGGACGCGAACGCTCTCCAAGTTCGCCGGGCAGGAGGTTCCCGAGCCCGAAGACCTGCCCCACGACAAGCGCTTTGCCCACGAGGAGTGGGTCAAGAACCCCTTCTTCGCCTTCCTCCGGCAGACCTATCAGGTTACCGCGTCCTGGGCTGAAAAGCTCGTGGGTGAAGCGGAGGGGCTGGACGAACAAACGCGCCACAAGGCTGCCTTCTACGTGAAGCAGATGACTGCTGCCCTGTCGCCTGCCAACTTCGCGCTCACCAATCCGGAGGTGTACCGAGAAACCGTTGCAAGTAACGGTGCCAATCTCGCGCAAGGCATGCGAATGCTGGCGGAAGATATCGCAACTGGTGGAGGCGAACTGCGCCTGCGGCACACCGACCATACCAAGTTCAAGATCGGTGAGAACCTCGCCCTTACCCCCGGCAAGGTCATCGCCCAGAGTGACCTGTGCGAGATCATCCAGTACGACCCTAGCACTGAAACCGTGCTGAAGCGGCCCCTGCTGATCGTGCCGCCGTGGATCAACAAGTTCTATATTCTGGACCTGACGCCGCAGAAGAGCTTCATCAAATGGTGCGTCGACCAGGGCCACACGGTATTTGTGATCTCGTGGGTGAACCCCGATACCCGCCATGCGGCGAAGGACTGGGAGGCCTACATCGAGGACGGGCTGAATTTCGCTCTCGATACGGTGGAGAAGGCGACAGGGGAGGAAAAGGTCAACGCCATCGGCTATTGCGTCGGCGGCACGCTTCTTGCCGCAGCTCTCGCTCTCCATGCCCGTCAGAAGAACAGCCGGATTGCTTCCGCCACCTTCCTGACGACCCAGGTCGACTTCACGCTGGCGGGCGACCTGAAAGTCTTCGTCGACGAGGAACAGCTGGCGGCGATCGAAAAGCAGATGCACAAGACCGGCTATCTGTCCGGATCCCGCATGGCGACTGCCTTCAACATGTTGCGCGCGTCCGAACTTATCTGGCCCTACGTGGTCAACAACTACCTGATGGGCAAGGAGCCTATGCCTTTCGACCTTCTCTATTGGAACGCCGATTCAACGCGCATGGCTGCCGCCAATCATGCGTTCTACCTGCGCAACTGCTACCTCGACAACACGTTGAGCAAAGGCGAGATGAAGCTCGCGGGCGAGGTCATCTCGCTGAAGGACATCAAGATCCCGATCTATAATCTTGCCACCCGGGAAGATCACATCGCGCCGCCTCGTTCCGTCTTCAAGGGCTCCTCCCGTTTCGGCGGCCGGGTCGAATTTGTACTGAGCGGCTCCGGCCACATCGCCGGGGTGGTGAACCCGCCCGAAAAGCAGAAGTATCAGTACTGGACAAACGGAAAGCCGGTCGGCGAGTTCGACGCATGGCTGAAGAAGGCGCGTGAAACGAAAGGCTCTTGGTGGCCGCACTGGCACGCTTGGATCGAGAAGCGCAACGGAGCACGCGTGGCTGCTCGCAAACCCGGCGGGGATGCGCTTAATGCCATCGGCGATGCGCCTGGCACATTCGTTCTGGAGCGGGTATAGCCGCGGTTAATGCAATTCCACCCGCCGCTCGTCCCTGCAACCCTCGTACAGCGTTACAAGCGTTTTCTGTTCGACGCCGTTCTCGACGACGGCACTGCCATCACCGGCTCCTGTCCCAATACCGGTTCGATGCGCGGGCTGACGACGCCGGGCTCCCGCATCTGGCTATCGCTCCACGACAGTCCGACGCGAAAATACCGCCACATGCTCGAGATGGTGGAGGCGGACGGGACGCTGGTCGGCATCAACACCGGGCTGCCGAACCGCTTGGCTGAAGAGGCAATCCGCGCGGGCCTTGTGCCGTCGCTCAATCGCTACGGAACCCTTCGCCGCGAGCAGAGGTACGGCACCAACTCCCGCATCGACTTTCTTCTGTCGGAGCCTGGCCGGCCCGACGCCTATGTGGAGGTGAAGAACGTGCACTTCATCCGCGAGCCGGGGCTTGCGGAGTTTCCGGATACCGTCACGAAACGTGGCACGAAGCATCTGGACGAGATGGCTCGAATGGTCTCGCAGGGCCACCGCGCCGTCATGCTCTACGTCATCCAGAGATCTGACTGCGACGCACTGCGCCTTTGCGAAGACCTTGACCCGACCTATGTGGAGACCTTCCGGCGCGCGGCAAAACATGGCGTGGAAGCCTACGCACTCCGCTGCCGAGTGTCGCCTTCGGAAATTGTCGCTACCGACCTTGTCACAATAGACGAACTGCGTCCGGGTGCGTTATGAACGGACAGAGCGCGAGAAAGAGCAAATGGTGAACTATATCGACGCGGTGGCGGCGCCGCTCAAGAACACGGGCGCCATCCGCCTCTACAGCGCGGATGACTTTGCCGGCATGCGCAAGGCCAGCCTGCTGACAGCCCGCTGCCTGGACGAGCTTGCGTCGATCGTCAAACCTGGCGTCACGACGAACGAGATCGATCGCTTCGTCTTCGAGTTTGGCATGGAGCACGGCGCGCTACCGGCGACGCTGAACTATCGCGGCTACAAGTATTCCGTCTGCACCTCGATCAACCATGTCGTTTGTCACGGCATGCCGGACGACAAGCCGTTGAAGGAAGGGGAGATCGTCAACATCGACGTCACCTATGTCCTCGACGGCTGGCATGGCGATTCGAGCCGCATGTATCCGGTTGGCCAGATCAAGCGGGCCGCGGAACGCCTGTTGGAGGTGACCTACGAATGCCTGTTGCGTGGTATTGCGGCCGTTCGGCCAGGCGCACGCACCGGCGCCATCGGCCACGCGATCCAGGCCTATGCCGAGGCGCAACGCTGCTCGGTCGTCCGCGACTTCTGCGGCCATGGTGTGGGACGCCTCTTCCATGACACGCCGAACATCCTGCACTACGGCCGCTCCGATGAAGGGCCGGAGCTGCGCGAAGGCATGATCTTCACCATCGAGCCGATGATCAATCTCGGCAAGCCGCATGTGAAGGTTCTCTCGGATGGGTGGACGGCGGTGACGCGTGACCGCTCGCTTTCTGCGCAATACGAGCATGCAGTTGGTGTCACCGCGACCGGCTGCGAGGTCTTCACTCTTTCGCCAGCCGGCCTCGACCGGCCTGGCCTGCCGCCGCTGAAGAGATAGCCGATGAGCAATCGTCCCGCCCCTCCCGATGACGGCGCAATGCCAGCCATGGACGAGGGCCCGGACGAACGCGGCTTCTTTGCCGAGCAGCAGCCGAAGTCGGCGGCGCTGAAGCGGGGCGTACAGGCCAAAGCAGACGACAAGCAGGCGCATTATCACGGGCACCGGGATAGACTGAGGACGCGATATCGGGAGAATGGAGATGGCGCCCTCGCCGACTATGAACTCCTGGAACTGCTGCTCTTCCGCCTGATTCCGCGACGCGACACCAAGCCGATTGCAAAAGCGCTGATTGACCGCTTCGGCACACTGGCAGGCGTCTTCGGTGCCCCCACCTCGCTTCTTCAGGAGGTGGATGGGATCGGCGAAACCGTCGCCCTCGACCTCAAACTGGTCTCTACCGTTGCTCACCGGATGCTCAAAAGCGAACTTCGTGGCAAGCAGGTTCTGTCCTCCTGGTCGTCCGTCATCGATTATTGCCATGCGGCCATGGCGTATGAATCGCGCGAACAGTTCCGGATCCTCTTCCTCGACAAGCGGAACGCCCTGATCGCGGACGAAATCCAGGGGCGTGGGACGGTGGATCACACGCCGGTTTATCCCCGCGAAGTGGTCCGTCGCGCGCTCGAGCTGTCTGCCACCGCCATCATCCTCGTCCACAACCACCCGAGCGGCGACCCGACCCCGTCGCGGGCCGATATCGACATGACGCGCACGATCGTCGAGACGGCCAAGCCGCTCGGCATAACGGTCCACGACCACATCATCATCGGCAAGGACGGGCATGCCAGTCTTAAGGGCCTTAGGCTCATCTGAGGCGGCTACCCTGCCCTTCGCCAACCATCAGACGAACAAACGTCGCCTTCGTCGGTTTTCCTCCCGTTGCCTCAATCAAACCGTAAGACAAGCCTGATACTTATGCAGCAGCGGCGGCGGGCCGCCGGAATGACCAAGCGGAGCAAACATGAACCACTACGACCTGATCGTCGTCGGCAGCGGACCGGCCGGACGCCGCGCCGCCATCCAGGCTGCTAAACTGGATAAGAGCGTCCTCGTGATCGAGCGCGGGCGCCGCGTCGGCGGGGTCTCCGTCCACACCGGCACCATCCCTTCCAAGACGCTCCGTGAGACAGCTCTTAACCTGTCAGGTTGGCGCGAGCGGGGCTTTTACGGTCAGTCCTACCGGGTGAAACAGGACATCAGCGCCGATGATCTGCGCCGACGGCTGTTGATCACGCTGGACCACGAGGTCGAGGTTCTCGAACACCAGTTTGCCCGCAACCGCGTGCAGCACATTCGTGGGACTGCACAGTTTACGGACCCCAACACGCTCGAGATCGAGAGAACCGATGGCGAGATGATGCATGTACGCGGCACGTCGATCCTTCTTTCCGTCGGCACCCGCCCATATCGTCCCACCCACATCCCCTTCGACGGCACCGCCATCATCGACAGCGATGAACTGTTGGAGATCAAGCACGTGCCGCGCTCGCTGATCGTGGTTGGCGCCGGTGTCATCGGCATCGAGTACGCCACCATCTTCAGCGCCCTCGATACGCAGGTCACCGTGGTGGAGCCCCGCCAGAGCATGCTCGACTTCATCGACAAGGAGATCGTCGAGGACTTCACCTACCAGCTGCGCGACCGCAACATGAAGCTGATCTTCGGCCAGACGGTCGACAAGATCGAGAAGGACGAGAACGGCAAGTGTCGGATCGAGCTCAGCAACCACCGCGTGCTCCAATCCGAGATGGTCCTGTTCGCCGCTGGACGCATGGGCGCGACCGACACCCTCAATCTGGCGGCCGCCGGGCTGGAAGCCGACAGCCGCGGTCGCCTGAAGGTCGACCCGGAAACCTTCCAGACCTCGGTGCCGCACATCTACGCCGCAGGCGACGTCGTCGGCTTCCCGAGCCTTGCCTCGACTTCGATGGAACAGGGGCGTATTGCCGCCCGCCATGCGGTCGGCGCACCGGCAAGCGAGCCGCCGCAATACTTCCCTTACGGGATCTACGCCGTTCCGGAGATCTCCACCTGCGGCCTGACGGAAGAGGAGGTCATCGAGCGCGGCATCCCCTATGAAACGGGAATCGCGCACTTCCGCGAAACGTCGCGCGGCCACATCATGGGGCTCGACACCGGGCTGCTGAAGATGATCTTTTCCCGCAAGACGCGCCGTCTCCTCGGCGTCCATATTGTCGGAGAAGGCGCAACGGAGCTGGTCCACATCGGCCAGGCAGTCCTCAATCTGAAGGGCACGGTGGACTACTTCGTCGAAAACACCTTCAACTATCCGACCCTCGCCGAAGGCTATAAAATCGCGGGCCTCGACGCCTGGAACCGCATGGGCGAAGGACCGAAAGAGGCGCCGGTCGCAACGGGAGAGTCACTCGACAAGACGCTGGGGGTCATGAAAAAAGCCGCGTCGAGGTGACGCGGCTTCGAATTCCCGGACAAACCGAAAAACGGGGCCCGATCTGCGGGCCCTTCTTTATTAGCGGGAGTAGAACTCGACGACGAGGTTCGGTTCCATGATGACAGCGTAAGGCACGTCGGAAAGGCTCGGAACGCGAACAAAGGTAGCGACCATCTTGCTGTGGTCGGCATCGATGTAGTCCGGAACATCACGCTCTGCGAGCTGGACTGCCTCGAGAACCGAAACAAGCTGCTTCGACTTCTGACGCACTTCGATCACGTCGCCGGCCTTGCAGCGATACGAACCGATGTTCACCTTCACGCCGTTGACAGTCACGTGGCCGTGGTTGACGAACTGGCGAGCAGCCCAGATCGTCGGAACGAACTTGGCGCGGTAGACGATCGCGTCGAGACGCGACTCGAGCAGGCCGATCAGGTTCTCGCCGGTATCGCCCTTGCGGCGGTTGGCTTCGTCGTAGATGGCGCGGAACTGCTTTTCACGGACGTCGCCGTAGTAGCCCTTCAGCTTCTGCTTGGCGCGAAGCTGCACGCCGAAGTCGGAAAGCTTGCCCTTGCGGCGCTGGCCGTGCTGGCCCGGGCCGTATTCGCGGCGGTTGACCGGGGACTTCGGACGGCCCCAGATGTTTTCGCCCATGCGGCGATCGATCTTGTACTTGGATGATGCGCGCTTGCTCATCGTATTTCCTTCTCAACAGGTTGCACCAGCTTGTTGCCAAGCCGGTTCAAGGAAACACGCCCTCCTCTGGACTTCGTTTTAGAAGTCCTGACAGGTTTCTCACGAAAGCGTCCGGAGAAAACCACGGGACATGTCAAATGAAACACCGGGCGTTGCCACCCGGTGCTGGCGGGGTCTTTAGGGGGAACTGGGGGGATTGTCAACAGCGAGAGCCGACAAGCCCTCCTCTCGGACCCACACCGGCGGCGCCTGATCTGCCGGCTCATATAAAACTCTGCTGAACCCTCTTGAACGTCACGCGGCGGCTTCCCATCTCGGTCGCCAGCACCGGGCCCCTCTGACGTGTATCGCCGGATCGACCGTGATGTCGGTGCCTTCAATCAACCTTGATCCGGCATGGATATGTCATGGATTTCCTATGGGTTGATTTTCAGGGAGCCGCCGTCTGGATGTGGCTTTCCTTCATCGCTGCCGTGATCGCTCTGCTGGCACTTGATCTCGGCGTCCTCCACAAGAAGAGCAAAGAGATCGGCATCAAGGAAAGCCTTCTGATGTCGGGCTTCTACATGACGCTGGGGGTTCTCTTCGCCGGCTTCGTCTGGAGTCAGTTCGGCCAGCAGGCCAGCCTCGAATATCTCACCGGCTTCGTCATCGAGAAAAGCCTTGCGATGGACAACATCTTCGTCATCGCGATGATCTTTGGTTATTTCTCGATCCCACGTCAGTACCAGCACCGGGTCCTCCTCTACGGCATCCTCGGCGTGATCGTCCTGCGCGGCATCATGATCGCAGCCGGTGCGGCCGTCGTCGAGAACTACGGCTGGGTGCTCTACCTCTTTGCCGCGTTCCTGATCATCACCGGCATCAAGATGCTGTTCTCGAGCAGCGAACCTTATGACGTGGAGAACAACCCCGTCCTGAAGCTCCTGCGCAAGCGCCTGCCGGTGACGGACCGTCTCCACGGCGACAAGTTCCTTGTGCGACAGGCGGACCCGAAGAACGGCAAGCTGAAGACCTTCGTGACGCCGCTGATGCTCGCCCTGATCCTCATCGAATTTGCTGACCTTGTATTCGCGGTCGAGACTCCATCCCCGCGATCTTCGCCATCACCACCGACCCGTTCATCGTCTATACGTCGAACATCTTCGCAATCCTTGGCCTGCGCGCGCTCTACTTCGCTCTTGCGGCGCTGATCCACCGCTTCGCATACCTGAAGTACGCCCTGTCGGTCGTCCTGATCTTTGTCGGCTCCAAGATCTTCGTCGCCGATATGCTGGGCCTGGCGAAGATACCGCCGGTGGTCTCCCTGGGCGTCACGCTGGCGATCCTCGCTGCCGGCGTTATCGGCTCACTCTGGGCAACCCGCAACAGGCCGGCTGAGGTGACGGCTGGCCAATAACCCGCAAGAAGCGAGCTCGCGGCGGTTCGCCGCGGGCCTGGGCCGCACTGGATGTCTCAGACGCCGCGGCTAGCACGCCTGCCTTCACTCCGCAGCGTCTTGCCTCGTGATTGACTCATCGTCCACCGCATCCGCTGCCCCAGGGCAGGTCTGGACGTCGAGATCCGGGAAGGCGACGATACGCTTGCCGGAGAAGTCCGTATGCACCACGATCAATCCCTGCTCCTCGAAATAGCCGAGCAGGCGGCGGGCACGGCGGGCGGAATGTGTCCCGTAGGCCTTCGCGAGGCGCAGATCGGAAGGGCATGGCTCGGCAAGCAGAGCCGCCTTGGCGAGCATCAGGAAAACGCCCTGCAGGTCGTCGGAAACGCGAACCGATAGCTCGAGCGCAGTCTGCCAACCGACCGTCTCGGCCGTTTCCTTGTCCACCCCCGCTCGCGAGATGGCCACGCGCCGGCGGAACTCGCTCATGCCCATGGGCGGGCCAGGGAGCCGGCGCATGCGGGCGCGGACGAGGAAGTCCTGGTAAAGCACGGAGTCCGTTCGATAAGCGGCCTGCGGGTCGTCGATGATCTCGGACAGCACAGCCTTCAGTCGTTCCTCCCGCTCCTCCGGCGACAGCTCCGGCTGCGCAGGACGGCCGGGCTCCGGATTCAGATGACCGGCTGCCGGTGCAGAGCGCGACAGCTCTGAAAGAATATCCGTCGTCGGCCTGGGCGCCGGCGGTGCCCGCCGCACCATCGGCCGGGTGAACTCCTCCGGATCGGGCGTGAAGATCAGGTCCTCGACGTCCTGGGGCGCATCCGGTAGCGGCATCAGCTTCGGGCTGGAGGAGCGCGCGGACGTCTCCACCGGGCCGATCACGATCGGCAACGGCCGGCGCGACAGTGCTGGGCCGAGAGCGACGAAATTGCCACGCTTCAGATCGCGGAACATCTCCGCCTGCCGGCGGTCCATGCCCAAAAGATCGGCGGCGCGGGCCATGTCGATGTCGAGGAAGGTGCGTCCCATCAGAAAATTGGAGGCTTCCGCAGCGACGTTCTTCGCCAGCTTGGCGAGGCGCTGCGTGGCGATGACACCCGCCAGCCCGCGCTTACGGCCACGGCACATCAGGTTGGTCATCGCACCAAGCGACATCTTGCGTGCTTCTTCCGAGACATCGCCACCGACGGAAGGCGCGAACATCTGCGCCTCGTCCACCACGACCAGCACCGGGTACCAGAACTCGCGATCGGCATCGAAAAGACCGTTCAGGAAGGTCGCCGCAGCGCGCATCTGCTCCTCCAGATCGAGCCCCTCCAGGGTCAGAACACAGGACACGCGGTGCTGGCGGATGCGGGTCGCAATGCCGATGAGCTCCGCCTCGGTCCGGTCACCGTCCACAACGATGTGTCCGTATTTGTCCGCCAGGGTAACGAAGTCGCCTTCCGGATCGATGATGACCTGCTGCACCCATTGCGCCGACTGCTCCAGCAGCCGCCGCAGAAGGTGCGACTTGCCTGAACCGGAATTGCCCTGCACCAGAAGGCGCGTTGCCAGAAGCTCCTCGATATCGAGCTTGGCCGGAGCGCCCCCGGACACGGTCCCCATATCGATACCGACCTGCAATGCATTAACCTCGTATGCTCAGTCTCTCGGCGGTGACTCATTCGCCGGAAGGACGATGGGTCTATCACAGATGCTGGCGCCATGCGCCAGCCAAAGAGAATTGTTCACAGCCGAGTGCCCGTCAGGCAGCCACAGCGCGCTTCCATCCGAGCGTCAGGAGCCCGGCGCCGATCATCAGCGAGCCGCCGGTCCGGTTAACGATCCGCTGGATCCCGGGCTTGCGGATCTGGTGGCGCGCCAGCGACGCGAGCAGCGCGTAGAGGGCCGCATTGAGGGTTGCAAGCACCAGGAAGGTCGTTTCAAAGATCGCCATCTGGACGAAGAGCGGCCGGGTCAGGTCGAGGAACTGCGGCAGGAAGGCAACGAAAAACATGATGCTCTTCGGGTTGAGAGCCGTCACCACGTAGGTGTGCAGGAAGATCCTGAACGGCCGCTCGGACGGCACCTGATCCTCTTCCACAGCCATCCCGCTCGAGGCAGGCGCCCGCCAGAGCTTGATGCCGAGATAGATGAGGTATGCCGCGCCAATCCACTTCAGCACCGTGAACAGGGTTGCCGATGTTGCCAGCAGCGCGCCGAGTCCGAGCATCGACGCCGTCATGGCGGTGAAGTCCCCCAGCGCCACGCCGGCAACCGTGGCAGAGGCGATCCTGCGCCCGTGCCCCAGCGCATAGGAGATAACCAGTAGTATCGTTGGTCCCGGAATGGCCAAAAGCACGGCAGATGCCGCGACGAAGGCAAGCCATGTTTCGATTGCCATACAATTGCGCTCCAATGAGAGATCCGACCAAGCCACGGATTCTCGGCGCTGGCAAGCCGATGCGACAAGCCGCCTCAGGCCGTCTACAATCCGAACCCCTGCATCAGCCGCCGGATTGCAGGATCGGGGTTGCAGGAGGTGAAGACGGCGATGTCCGGCTCAACCGGTATCGGGTTCTGCGGCCGACCGTCCTTCGGCAGCAGCGACGGGCCCGACGGGCAATCGCCTCGGCCGAATCGATCCAGTCGACCGGCCATGGTGCCGTCTTGCGCATCCGGTTGACCAGGAAGGGATAGTGCGTACAGGCAAGGAAGACGATGCCGGTCCGGCGCCCGTCCTGCTCGATGAAGCAGGAGGCGATCTCTTCACGCACTAGGGCCCCTTCGAAAAAGCCCTCCCGCATGTAGATTTCCGCCAGCCCCGCAAGTCGCTCGCTACCGACAAGGCGGACATGCACCTGTGACGCCCATTCACCGCATCGGTATTGCGGGGATCATCGCTCGCCGACCGCTTCAAACGCCCTGCCCGCTGTCTGAGCTTGGCCAACTCATCAGCGCCTGCTCTGCGACACCCTCCAGTGCGCTTCGGCTGAAGCCGGCCTTGGCCTGCACCGCGATGCCATGGGTCACC
>DASYHX010000355.1:0-3369 GCA_035998065.1 Pseudorhizobium sp. | reverse complement strand
GCCGAGGCCGTCGTCTGGGGCATCCCCTTCGACGCTGCAACGTCCAATCGGCCCGGCGCCCGTTTCGGACCCCAGGCGATACGGCGAGCTTCCGCGATCTTCGACAACGACCCGCAGTATCCGTTTGGACGGGATCTCTTCGCGCAGATGGCGGTGGTGGATTATGGTGACTGCCTGCTCGACTACGGCAACCATCAGGAAACACCCGCGACCATCGAGCGCGAGGCTGCACGCCTGATTGCTGGCGGTGCCTTCCTGCTCACCCTCGGCGGCGACCACTTCATCACCTGGCCCCTCCTGAAGGCGCATGTCGCCAAGCATGGTCCCCTCGCCCTGGTGCAGTTCGACGCTCACCAGGACACCTGGTTTGACGACAACCGCCGCATCGACCACGGCTCCTTCGTCGCCCGTGCGGCCCGCGAGGGCCTGATCGACACGAGCCGGTCGATCCAAGTCGGCATCCGGACCCATGCGCCGGAGGACTGCGGCATCCGCATCGTCTATGGACACGAGGTCGAGGAGATGGATGCCGGGCAGATTGCGCAGGCGATCCTGGAGCACACACAAGGGGCACCGGCCTACCTCACCCTCGATATCGACTGCCTCGACCCAGCCTTTGCGCCCGGTACAGGAACCCCTGTCTCCGGCGGCCCCTCCAGTGCGAAAATCCTCTCCGTGCTGCGGAAGTTGGGAGGTCTCGATCTTCGTGGCGCAGACGTCGTCGAAGTTGCCCCAGCCTACGACCACGCCGACGTGACCGCCATTGCCGCGGCAACAGTGGCAATGTATATGCTCGGACTGCGCGCCGAGCGGCTGGCAACCCGCTGAGACTTTGAATCAAAGCACTCGCGGATTGATTCCGCCGGCGCCCGCAACTTGTTGAGACGGCAGGATAAACAGATGGCTAAGATCTTCATCGACGGCGAACATGGCACCACGGGACTGCAGATCCGCACCCGCCTTGCCGCACGCCGCGACGTTGAGCTTTTGTCGATTCCGGAGGCCGAGCGGCGCAACGCCACGATGCGGGAAGACCTCCTCAACAGCGCTGATATTGCCATACTGTGCCTTCCCGACGACGCCTCACGCGAAGCGGTCGCCATGCTGTCCGGCAACAACAAGGTGCGGATCGTCGACACCTCAACCGCCTATCGCGTCGATTCTGCATGGGCCTATGGCTTTGCGGAAATGGACAAGGCGCAACGGGCAAAGATACGCGATGCGCGACTGGTCGCAAACCCCGGTTGCTATCCGACGGGGGCCATCGCTCTTATCCGGCCGCTGCGGGCTGCCGGCATCATCCCCGACGGCTACCCGATCACTGTCAACGCGGTCTCCGGCTACACCGGCGGCGGAAAGCAGATGATCGCCCAGATGGAAGATCAGGGCCGGGAAGATGCCATCAAGGCCAACCACTTCCTCTATGGGCTGACGCTCAAGCACAAGCATGTGCCGGAGATGACGATCCATGGCCTGATGGACAGAGCCCCCCTCTTCTCGCCATCCGTAGGCCGGTTCCCGCAGGGCATGATCGTCCAGGTTCCGCTCTTCCTCGAAGACCTGAAGAACGGCTTCACGCGCGAGAGCATCCACAAGGCACTCGTCGCCCACTACGCGGGCCAGGACATCGTCGAGGTCGTGGGACTGGAGGAGACCAAGTCCCTAGCACGCATCGACGCCGAGGAACTGGCCGGCAAAGACACGATGAAGCTGTTTGTCTTCGGCAACGCCGGCGGGGAGCACATCAACCTGGTTGCTGTTCTGGACAATCTCGGCAAGGGCGCCTCGGGTGCTGCCGTGCAGAACATGGACATCATGCTGTCGGCCTGACCGGGTGAGACCAAGGACTGGACAGAGAAAAGGCCGCTCCTGCGGCCTTTTCGCATTTTCATGTCCTGACTTCCACCGCCACCTCTTGCGGGTATTCGCCGATAAAGCCGCGCCAGTGCGCTACGGAGAAGCCGAGGATGATCAGAGCCATGCCCTGGTGCAGGAGGGCGGTGTGCAGGTGCACCTGCGACAGCAGTGTGGCGATGCCGATAAGCGCCTGGATGAGGATCAATCCGAGCAGCACGACTGAGCGACGTGCGTGGGTGGTCCCCGCTGCGTAACGCGTCATCGTCACCATGTGCCAAAGGGCCAGCAGCAGCAGCGTGTAGGCTCCCATGCGGTGAACGAACTGCACAGTCTTCGGGTTCTCGAAGAGGTTGATCCACCAGGGCTGCTGGACGAACAGCCCGCCCGGCACGAGAGCGCCGTCCATCAGCGGCCAAGTGTTGTAGCTCAGCCCCGCATCCAGGCCGGCAACCAGCGCGCCGAGGTAGATCTGCACCAGACAGAACACCGCCAGCAGGATCGCGCCCGCCTTCCCTCGCCCCGCCGCGGCCGGATGACCGCTGTGGTGAGAGAAGCCGCGCATGATCCAGACGCAGGCAGCAAAGATCAAACAGGCAATGGTCAGGTGCACTGCCAGCCGGTACTGCGAAACGCTGGTCAACTTGCTCAGCCCCGAAGACACCATCCACCACCCGATAAAGCCCTGGAAACCGCCCAGTGCCAGAACCCCCACAAGCGGCCGGCGAATGCGTGACTCGATCTTTCCCGTCAGCCAAAAGTAAAGAAGCGGCAGGGCGAAGACGATGCCGATCGCGCGGGCCAGGAAGCGGTGCGCCCATTCCCACCAGAAGATTTCCTTGAACTCCCCGAGCGTCATTCCCTTGTTGATCTGCTCGTATTGCGGAATGCGCTTGTAGAGCTCGAATTCCTCGTGCCACTCCTCGGCGGAAAGCGGCGGGATCGCCCCGTGGATCGGCTTCCATTCCGTAATCGACAGCCCCGAGTCCGTGAGGCGCGTTGCACCGCCCACCATGACGAGACAGAACAGGGTGAAGATGACCACTCCAAGCCAGATCCGCACGAGCTTGCGGTCGCGCCCTCGCCGACGCGTATGACTTAAGATTTCGGCTGTGGTTGCATTTGCCACTGACATCGCTGCTCCTGAGGGGGCGAAGGCTGCTGGGAGATCCATGCAGACGGGCGTTGATTTGCCCTAGGCACCCGTGCAAAACAACCCCCAGCGCTTTGCGGCATGCGGTCGCGGCCTTTTGCCCCTCAGCCGGGAGGAACGACGATGCCGCCAAGGGTACGGAGCTTTATCGGGACGATCATGATCATCTTCCTGGTGATCATCTACGCCCTCTTGGCAACAACGGTCGCAACGCTGACCTTGGCCAACTACCCATGGTGGGTTCACCTCCTCTACTTCTTTTTCTCCGGCCTCCTTTGGATTCTTCCTGCGATGCTGATCATCAAGTGGATGGCCGGGCCGCGAAAGCAGCGGTGAGCGGACTTTAATCTTCCTTAACTACG
>DASYHX010000289.1:0-4479 GCA_035998065.1 Pseudorhizobium sp. | reverse complement strand
CGCCCGAGCGGCTAGTTAGCCCGGCACCGGCACGAGACGCTTCCTTGAAGCGACTGCCGCGTGCGCCCGTAGCTCAGCTGGATAGAGCACCAGACTACGAATCTGGGGGTCAGAGGTTCGAATCCTTTCGGGCGCGCCATTATCTTCTTGAAAACATTTATATGTTGTCGGCGGTGACCGCTGGTGGTCAGTCTTATGGTCACAGTGTGGTTACGCTTACTTCACTCAGAACGTGCCTCGGCCTGCGGTGGATCAGAATGATCCTGGTCTAGAACCACCTTTGCGGGCGTTTCGAGGAGGTGCTGACATTCGGCATCGACAACGTAGGGCACGAGTGCAGTAAGAGCCGGCAGTACCCGCGATCTTTGGCCTGCCGTCTGCAAAGAGCGTTCAGAGGGGGCGACCTCAGGTGGCACTAGCCTTCCTGGCGGTATGTCCAGGGGGAAAGCTGCCGGTCCGCTTTTCCGAGAACGGACGGCAAAGCTGCGTGTTGCGACCGACCCAACTCGGCCACTCATCACCTCGTCTACCTTTCGTAGAGCAGACGACCTGTCACGCTGTTGCGCTCCCGCCATGTCGGCTCAGCCGGCGACCAGAAGGGGCTCGGCCGCAACGAGCACTCGATCTCGTGCCGCGGTGTCGAGAGAAAGAAGCGGGAGCGGCGGCTCCGCCTGCCCCAGCCCAAGTGCTTCAAAGAGTACGTACATCACGCGCAGGCTGCCATGGGTCTTGAAGGTGTCCCACAGCGGCGCGAACCTCTCGTCGAGACGCCTGGCTTCCTGCGCGTCGCCAGCCTGAGCGGCGCGAAGGAGGGCCAGCACCGGATGCGGCAGCAGGCCGCCAAGGACGCTGTAGAAGGCGTCAGCCCCGCCAGCATCGCGTCCGCAGTACCCCAGTCGCCACTGTAGCCGACCGAAAGGTCTGTCCGCTCGCGAAGGACCGCCAACTCGCCGGCGAAGTCGCCGTGGGTTGGAAGCGGCATCTTCACGGCTTGGATCGTTGGAAGGCGTGACAGCCGCTCCAGAAGGTCGATGCTGAAGGTGAAGCGGGTGGTGCCGGGATTGTTGTAGACGCAGAAGGGCAGGCCCGACGCCGATGCCATCGCGCGGTAGTGCTCGAACGCCTCGTCCTGGGTGAGGGGCGTGTAGGAAACCGGCGCCATCAGAAGCGCGTCCGCCCCCTCGGCTTCGGCAGCCCTCCCGAGATGTATGGCTTGGTCTGTCCGCAGCGCCCCGACGCCCACGATGAGCGGCACGCGCCCTCCCACGCACTCGACCGCCGCCTTCACAGCGCGACACCGCTCCTCAGGCGAGAGATAGGCGTAGATGCCGGTCGAGCCGAGGAGCTTGATCGAGTGGACCTTGGCCTCGCACAGCCGCTCAAGCAGCCGGGAAAGCGCCTGCGTATCGACGCGCCCGTCGGGGTCGGCTGGCGTGAGGGGAAAGGCCGACAGGCCGGCGAAAAGATGAGATCGAGCGGCCATGCTCATCGGGCGAACCTCTTGGCTCCGAAAACACAGATGATGACGAAGCCCGTTACCAGGACCATCGACGGGGCGACGGGCTCTGCCAACAGCAGTCCCGCCAGGGCGAGGCCGAAGAACGGCTGGAGGAGCTGGAGCTGGCCGACCCCGGCAATGCCACCGAGCGCCAGGCCACGATACCAGAACACGAAGCCCACCAGCATGGAGAATACCGACACGTAGGCCAGACCCAGCCATTCTGGCGTCCTGATGGTACTCCAGACGCCCGGAAGGGTGGCGGCCGCGACAATGACCATGACAGGCAACGAGACCAGCAGCGACCAGGAGATCACCTGCCAGCCGCCGAGACGCCGGGAAAGGGTTGCCCCTTCTGCATAGCCGAGCCCGCAGAGAATGATGGCTGCCACCATCAGGAGGTCGCCCGTCAGCGAGGCAGGCCCGCTTTGAGCCAGGGCGAAGCCGGCCACGGCCATCGCGCCAACAACGGAGAATAGCCAGAAGCCGAACCTGGGGCGTTCCCCGCCCCGCAGCACGCCGAAGATCGCAGTGGCGAGCGGCAGGATTCCGATGAAGACGATCGAGTGCGCCGAGGTAATATGTTGGAGTGCCAGCGCCGTCAGGAGCGGGAAGCCGACCACCACGCCAAGAGCTACGATGGCGAGCGGGACGACGTCAGTCGGTCGTGGCCGCGTCTGACGCATGGCGAGCAGGAGGATAGTACCGAGCATGGCCGCGATGACGGCGCGCGCCGAGGTCAGGAACAGGGGTGAGAAGCCGCCGACGGCGACGCGAGTAGCCGGCAGCGAGCCGCTGAAGATGATGACGCCGACGAGGCCGCTGCCCCATCCTGCCGCTGTTCGATCCATGCGCGCCTCCCGATGCCGTTCCGTCATTCCCGATAGCTGGCCGAGGGGTGGCCCCAACAGCGACAGTCACATACGGTAGCGTCGAACTGTATGGCCACATCGAGTTGAACGGTTGAGGGGGCTTGGATGGATGTTGCTTCGGACGGAATGACGCGCACGGGCGCCGTCATGAGCGCGATTCGCCGCAAAATCGCGACGCGCCAACTCGCTCCGGGAGAGAAGCTCCCCTCCATCCGTGGGCTGGCCAGGTCCATACAGGTCTCGCCGTCTACGGTCGTGGAGGCCTATGACAGGCTCGTGGCGGAGGGGCTGATCCGCTCCCGGCCTGGCTCCGGCTTCTTCGTCGCCGGAAGTCTGCCCCTCGCCCTCGCCGAGGTCGAGCCTCGGCCGAACCGGGCGGTCGATCCGCTCTGGGTCTCGCGCCAGTCACTCGACGGCGGGCCGGACATGCTCCGCCCGGGATGCGGCTGGCTCCCAGCCGAGTGGATGCCGAACGCGGCGATCCGGCGGGCGGTGCGAAGGCTGGCAAGGGCCGACGACGCGATGCTCTCGGACTACGGCGCGACACGAGGATCACTGGCCCTGCGCAGTCTCCTCGCGCACCAGTTCGCGGCGGAAGGCCTCGACGCACGACCCGACCAGATCCTCCTGACCGGTTCGGGTACGCAGGCGATCGATCTCGTGTGTCGGTTCCTCCTGCAACCGGGCGATACCGTTCTCCTCGACGATCCCTGCTACTTCAACTTCCAAGCTCTGCTGCGCGCCCACCGCGTGAAAATCGTCGGGGTGCCGATGACGCCGACCGGGCCCGACCTGGTCTCGTTCGCGCAGGCCCTGGAGAACCACCACCCGCGCCTCTACGTCACGAACTCGGCGATCCACAACCCAACGGGTGCGTCACTGTCACCCCATGTAGCTCACCGCATCCTGACACTGGCCGCGGCACACGAGGTGACGATCGTCGAGGACGACATCTTCGCTGACTTCGAGCCCGAGCCCTCGCCGCGCCTCGCCATTCTAGACGGCCTCGTGCGCGTCATTCGGATTGGCAGCTTTTCCAAGACGCTGTCGGCATCGATCCGCTGCGGCTATGTCGCGGCGCGGAGCGACTGGATCGACGGCTTGATCGACCTTCAGGTGGCGACAAACTTCGGCGGGCCGAGCCCGGTTGCTGCGGAGATCGTCCACAGCGTCCTGGCCGACGGCAGCTACCGCAAGCACCTCACGGGTGTGCGGTCGCGGCTCGCCACGCGGCGACGGGAGGTAGCGGGCTTGTTGGAAGCCTTCGGCGTGCGGCCTTGGCTCGACCCGCGCGGCGGGTTCTATCTGTGGTGCCGCCTGCCCGAGGGGCTGGATGCCGGCAACGTGGCGCGCCTCGCCTTGAAGGGGAACGTGGTTCTTGCACCCGGCAACGTCTTCAGCATCGCGCAGACGGCGCAGGACCGGATGCGCTTCAACGTAGCGCAGATGGCCGATCCCCGACTGCTGGCGCACTTGAGACAAGTCCTGAGCACACCGAAGCAATGAACACCGATGTCCGCTCGTGCTTGTCCTTGACCGAAAGCGGACTCGGATCGGCCACCCGATACAGCCGTCCAGCCATTCGGCAGGTTCGGGCCGAAAGCAGACGGTCAGCTTCCGAAAAGCGACAGAACGAAAGCTGAAGATGAATATTCGCCGATCCAGAGCCTTCAAGAGTTTTCGAAGGCCTCTGGATCGGCATGCCCTCAGCCTTTGACCGAGTACTCGGCGATCAGCCCATCCTTGGGATCGAGGCCAAGGCCCGGCTCCTGGCTTACCGCCAGCCAACCATTGTCAGGCTGTGGCACCGCCTTGAACATGGCGTTGTAGGCCATCCACTTGTGGAAGTGGTACTCCACGAGCCCGCCATGCTGAAGTCCAGCGTGGAGGGCGATGTTATGCGGTCCATTGCCGTTGCCGTGGCCGAGCGGCACGTTGAAAGCCCGCGCGATCGCCGCGTTTCGCATGGCTGCGGTGAAGCCGCCGTCGTTGTTGACGTTCGGCTGAATGATGTCCACCGCGTCTGCTTGAAGAAGCTGTAAGGTCGAGAACTTCTCGTTCTCCGCCGCGGCGACGGGAACCCTGGTCTTCTGCCGAAGGTGATGCAGG
>DASYHX010000287.1:0-2657 GCA_035998065.1 Pseudorhizobium sp. | reverse complement strand
CGTCTGCCCGCTACCCGAAGCGGCCGCGCGACACTCTTCACGCAGCTGGTCTACATCAAGGATGCCTGAGAAATCGATCGAATCGTCGTAAGCCATGTCGTCCTGCTGCTGCCAGCGTGTCGCAAGCAGCCTATATCTGCTGCGTACCGTGCTTCACAATCTTTATGATCGCAGAAGCGTTCAAACTTAGTGTGTGCGTGTGAACTGAGGTCACAGATCGAAATGTGCCATCATCGCGTTCTGTCTCTTTGCAACGCCCGCCATTGGGAAGGGCTCGTACCAGTGACCCTGCGGAACTCCCTATTAAAGTTCGACTTCGTTCCAAAACCAGACGCAAACATGACTGTCGACAATGGCTGATCCGTCTCCTCGAGCAGATGACACGCATGGGCAAGTCGACGATTGTTGACGAACTGAGAAACATTAAGCCCCGTCACGCGATTGATGACGGCAGACACTTCACGCGGCGGAAGACCCGCTCTGCGAGCCAGGCGCGCCAGGCTCAAGTCCTCGCGAGCGTAAAGCTGGTCGCTGTCCAGAGCCTGCTCAACGCGCGTCAGCAAAGCATGGTCTTCGGGCGAAGCGGCTCGTCTCGTTGCAGAGGCTGCCAAGATCGCGGGCGCCTGCGGCAGGGGAAGGAAGTAATAGACCACCACCACCACTATGGCGATCAGGTTCAGCACCCCCACTGAGAGCGGTATCGAATCTGGGCCATAGAGCCGCGCAGCAACCGAAATCAGCCCATCCGTCACCGCAAAGAAGATCATCAGCCCTGCCGTCAGCCTCGCCGCACGCAGCGCTGGCCCGACACGGTCCAACGATGCCTCGGCAATAGCAGGCGCATCATTTACCGTGATCCGAAAGAGCATCACGCCATAGACCACGAAAATCGTTGCCAGAAGTGGATCGACGAGTGGCGGCAGGAACGCCACCGAGAGTGCAACGGACAACGGAGCAGCGAGATGCCGCCAGGGAGCCTGCAAGGGAGCGCCCGCAAGAGCGCGAAACGCGAGAAATCCAAGCGGCGGCATCAATGCAGCAGTCACCGGCTGAACCAGACCCAGGCCGTCCATGCCATAGCCGAAGCGTAGCCCGACAAGTATGCCCTGAAGCGCATAGGCTGCCAGGAAGACGAAGAAGTAATGCCGCGGGCCCGGCGTCTCGACGCCCCGGAGAGTTCGATAGAGCACCAGCGCAAACAGCAATCCGGCAACGAAAGGCAAGGGAACGGAGATCAATAGGCTTTGCCCCGGTGGTCCTCGATCATGATCAAGGAGGCCTTTAACACGTTCAAGGTCGATTTGCAGGATTGGGTCTGCGTTTTTGCAGGGCGTCACCAACCTCATGAGGCCCTGCCATGTTGCTCGATCTTCTGCGCATCATTCCATTTTTTCTGCCGCTGTCGTTGCCTGCCTATCCGGCTTTCTCCTTCGAAGCCGGGACCAGGTGGATAACCCTCAATCCCAGCCACCGGGAGTCTCCCGAGAACGTGCTCATCACATTCCCTGCGATGGCCGACGGCGACGCCTATACGCTGGGCGCCGACGATCTTTGGCGGGGCGCTCCCGCCCGACGCAACGCGACGCCGGTTCCCGAGAGATTCCCCCTCGTTATCCTGTCGCACGGGTCCGGTGGGAACGCCGCCTCACTCGGTTGGCTTTCCACCGAACTGGCCCGCAACGGCTTTATCGTCGCCTCGCCCAACCATCTGCATTCCACCTCAGGCGATTCGATCCCCGTGGAGAGCATCAAGATATGGGAGCGCGCCCAGGACATAACAGCGCTGATCGACAGACTGATGGACGACCCCCAATGGTCGAGGCTCGTTGATCCTGAACGCATCGGAGCGGTCGGCTTCTCGCTCGGCGGCACAAGCGTCATGCTGGCGGCGGGCGCACGAGCCTCGCTTGGCGCGTTCGAAGGATACTGTGCGCAGGAGAAGGATGATTCCGGCTGCACCTGGTTTCAACGCGGCGGCGTCGATTTCAGTAAGGTGGACCGCAAGGCCTTCGAGGGCAGCTACGGCGATCCTCGCATCAAGGCAGTCGTCGCGGTCGATCCGGGCCTTGCAATGGCCTATCAGCCGCACAGTCTAAAGGCACTGCCGCTTCCAGTTCAGGTCCTTAACCTCGGCGTCGGGGAGTCAATCATGCCCGGCGTGCGGGGAGAAGAGCTGGCAAAGACGATACCCGGGGGGACTTACGTCTCAATTCCCGATGCCGTGCATTTCACCTTTCTCGGCGTCTGCAATCCAGGCGGCGCCGAGCTTCTTCGGCGCTACGGAGAAGACGAACCGATCTGCAAGGACGGCGGCACCACCTCGCGAGAGGAACTGCACAAGCAGATCTTCTTTCAGATCGCGATTTTCCTTCGCAAGACCGTGGCAGAGCGCTGACATTGCGTGGTTGCCAAGGCGACTTCACCCGAGTTGTTTCTTCAGCGCATAGAGGACGTCCAGCGCCTCCCGCGGGGTCATGTCGTCGGGTTTGATCGACTTCAGCGCTTCCTCGATCTTTGAGGGACCTGCCTTGCGTTGCTCCTCGCGCCGGACGGCCACCTGGAAGAGGGGGAGGTCGTCGATCAACTGGCTCGCCGGGTTCTTGCGGTCGGAATCCTCGAGCTTGGTCAGGACATCTCTGGCACGGGCGACGACGGAG
>DASYHX010000330.1:0-25563 GCA_035998065.1 Pseudorhizobium sp. | reverse complement strand
GTGCGCTTCTGGATGGGCTTCGGCGACCACTACATCAACGTCTTCACGGTGCTGAAGAACATTGGTCTGCTTTCGGAGCAGCCGGTGAAGCTCGCCGACGGATCGGAGGTCGTGCCGCTCAAGGTCGTCAAGGCTTGCCTGCCGGATCCTGCGTCGCTCGCGCCCGAATATGAAGGCAAGACCTGCATCGGCGACTTCGTCAAGGGCATAAAGGACGGCAAGGAACGCACGGTGTTCATCTATAACGTCGCGGATCATAAGGAAGCCTATAACGAAGTCGGCAGCCAGGGCATCTCCTATACGGCGGGTGTTCCCCCGGTCGCTGCGGCCATGCTGGTCGCTACCGGAGAGTGGGATGTGAAGAAGATGGCAAACGTTGAGGAACTGCCGCCCAAGCCGTTCCTGAACATTCTCAACCGCATCGGCCTGCCAACCTGGATCCAGGACGAAGAGGGTGAGCGTCCGCTGACTTTCTCCTGAGGCTCGGGCTAAGAGGTAGCGAGGCGCCGCGGCATTCACTGCGGCGTCTTAACCCTGTTTGCCCCCCAGCCACTCGTTCAGGTCGGCTTCCGCACGTTCCAATGCGCTATAGTTGATCAGCTTGCGCATCAACGCGACCGCGACCGCACGGCTGCGAAGGTTGTATCGGCCTTCGCCGTCGTCTTCGCCAATCCTCTGATAGACATTGAGCTTTTCATACAGCTGCTGAAGCCGATTTTGTACGCTTCTCAGAGAGAGGTTGTGGCGGCGGGCGATCATTCGGTCGGTCAGCCCCAGCGCGATATCGATGAGGATCTCATACTCGACTTCGGTAAAGCCGTTGACGTGCCCCAGGCTCTTCTGCTGCACACCGCGCACTTCGCGGTCGATAACGCATTGCGATTCCATGAAGATGCTGCGAAGGGCAAGCCTCAGCCGATCATCGGAGGCAGACTTCAGGACATAACCATAGGCAGCACCTTCGGGCACGATGCGGGAAACGCCCCGGACATAAGCTTCGTCCGCATAGTTGGACCAGAAGAGAATGCGGGTGTCAGGCCTTTCCTTCCAGATCGTGCGCGCCGCCTCGATGCCATTTCTCTCCGACATCTGGAGGTCCATGACAATGTGCGCCGAGCGGTGCTGACGCGCCAAGCCTTCGCCGACCTTGCCGTTTTCCGCCTCCAACACCAAGTCGCATTCCGGCAGGGCCGCCCGCACCGCGTCATGCAAATAGGAGCGATGGAGGGGATCGTCTTCGACAATTAGGACTTCCATTCTGCCTCTCCCGTTTATGCGGTGTTCAAGGTGTGCCGAGGGAGAGAGAGCTTCACGCATGTGCCGTTTTTTGACGCGATGCTGCCAATCTCGAACCGGGCGCCAATCAGACGGGCTCTTGTGCGCATGTTGTCAATGCCATGACCGACCTGCTCGCAGGGCTCCCCGAGACCCAGCCCATCATCGGTCACCGTCACCGAAAGACCCGTGCTGCAGTTTTGCAGAACAACCAGGATCTCGGACGGCTGGCCGTGCCGAACGGCGTTGTTGATTGCTTCTTGGACGATGCGAAAAAGCGCGGTGGCAACAGTCTCATCGATCCTCTCGAGTTGATCCTGGCTTTCATCGATCACCCGGAAAGAAATCGCCGATCCGCTTTCCCGAACCGAGCGATCAAGGTGGTTCTCGATGGCCTGCGCGACGCCAAAAAGCTGTAGTACGGATGGCTTTGCCTCTTCGATGATCTGGCGAAGGTCGTGCATCGAATGCTGCAGGCTTCGGAAGAGGGGCTCCAGGCTTTCTCCGGGTATATCCGGGAGACGAGTCAGGCGCTCCATCCGGCGCGCCAGGCGCGTCAGGTCGGCGAGCGTCTGGTCGTGGAGATCCATTCCGATCCGCTGGCGCTCAGCTTCCAGCGCCTCCGTAAGCTTCAGTGCACCCAGGCGAAGGCCCTCCTCGCGTGCGCGTGCTTCCGTCTCGACGACGGCGGAGCGCTTGGCCTGCTCCGCTGCGCGAAGGGCAAAGAAATAAGGCGCCAGGAGATCTGCGATCGAGCGCGCGTTCTCGACGTCTTCCACCGAATAGTGGTCGGGCTGATGGCTCGAGCAGCTGAGGGCGCCGATGATGTCACCCTGAACGCGCAATGGGACGTGCAGCCGGCTACGGAGCGCAAGAGCAATAATCGGGCTCGAGAACGCTCCTTCGAAGTGAAAACGCGGGTCGCTGCAGGCGTTCCCAGAGAGGAGGAAGTCGACTTCTCCGGACAAAAGGCTGCGGATCGGGCTTCCGGTCAGCAGGGCGGGCGGCTGCTGGCTCCAGGCCGTCTCCAGTCCGCTCTCGTACGCGATATGGTACTTGCCATCGAGCATCTTGATGCAGACGTCGAGATGATCGTGTGGGATGATGTGCCCGATCTCGACTGCAACGGCCTGAATAATGGCGTTGAAATCCAGCTGGCCTGCCAGCAGCCGGGAAATACCGAGATAGTGGTCGAAAAGCGCGCTTCGCGTGCCGTTCAGCATTTGGCGACATCCTCCCAGCGGTCGGCATTCGGCACCATGGCACCCAAGCCAGTAAGAGCCTCGCTGATCACATCTGTCTTGCGGGATCCCGCAGATTTTACGCGATCCTTCGCATTCAAGGTGCTTTGATTTGCCTTTGCAAGATAAAGCTTCTCCGGCATTCTTCCCATACTGTCGCCGTGGCGCCAGTTCAAATGCCAATCCGATGGCGCGTTGAGGAGCGGGTCACGGTGCTAAGCCCAATGGGCTATGAGGGAGGAAAACATGACCATCAAGAAGATGCTTCTGGCATCCATTGCCATTGCGTCCGTCGCAACGCCGTTCGCAGTGTCGGCTGAGACGGCCGACAAAAGGATCGCGCTGTCCAACAACTATGCTGGCAATTCCTGGCGCCAGGCCATGCTGACAAGCTGGGACAAAATCACCAAGGAAGCCGTTTCGCAAGGCACCGTCGCTGCAGCCGATGCCTTCACCACTGCCGAAAACCAAGCAACCGAACAGGCGGCTCAGATCCAGAACCTGATCCTGCAGGGCTATGATGCGATCGTCGTCAATGCTGCCTCTCCGACGGCACTCAACGGTGCGGTCAAGGAAGCCTGCGATGCCGGCATCGTTGTTGTGTCGTTTGATGGCATTGTTACAGAACCGTGTGCGTGGCGCATAGCTGTGGACTTCAAGGCGATGGGGGAAAGCCAGATCGAGTATCTCGCCGAGAAAATGCCTGACGGCGGCAATCTGCTTGAGATACGCGGTCTTGCCGGCGTTTCGGTGGACGATGAGATCCACGCTGGCATCGAAGCCGGCGTTGAGAAGAATCCGCAGTTCAAGATCGTCGGCTCGGTAAATGGCGACTGGGCGCAGGACGTGGCGCAACGTGCTGTCGCTGGCATCCTGCCAAGCCTTCCCGAGATCGCAGCCGTTGTGACCCAGGGCGGTGACGGCTATGGCGCAGCGCAGGCGTTTGCCGCTGCCGATCGGCCGATCCCAACCATCGTCATGGGCAACCGCGAGGATGAGCTCCGCTGGTGGAAGGAGCAAAAGGATGCCAACGGGTATGAGACGATGTCCGTTTCGATTGCGCCCGGCGTATCGACTCTGGCGTTCTGGGTCGCGCAGCAAATCCTTGATGGGAAGGACGTCGAGAAGGAGCTCGTCGTGCCGTTCCTGCGCATCGACCAGGACAATCTCGAAGCCAATCTGGAGAACACCGAAAAGGGTGGCGTCGCCAATGTGGAGTATTCCCTCGAGGACGCCCAGAAGGTGATCGGCGGAGCCAACTGAGCAAGCGATGTCGCTTGACCTCCCATTCGGGTGCGGATCAGTGGCCGCATCCGGATGGGCATGATTTCAATGCCAATTAAACAGCGTCCTCATGAATGAGCTAGTACCCAAACCGGAAGTCGCGGCTGCGCGTGGCGTTAAGGTCGCATTCGGAGCGGTCAAGGCTTTGGATGGCGCGGACCTCATCATCCGACGGAGTGAATGCGTCGGTCTGGTCGGCCACAATGGCGCTGGCAAGTCGACGATCGTCAATGTCATCAACGGCGGCCTGAGCCCGCACGAAGGCACGATCAGCTATGGTGGAGAGGAGGCGCAGGGCATTTCGGCCGCCCGTGCGCACGGCATCCGCTGCGTCTTCCAAGAGCTGTCACTCTGCCCGAACCTGACGGTGGCAGAGAATGCTCGTGTCATGCACAGCGACCTCAAGGGGAGTGGCTGGCGTCGCCGGGGGCTTGAGCTGGTGACGCAGAAGCTGGACGACATCTTCCCCGGTCACGCGATTGACTGCGAGAGCGTGGTCGAGGATCTGTCGATCGCCGAACGGCAGATGGTTGAAATCGCAATCAGTTTCGCTGCTGTAGCTGAAGCGCCCAAGCTGGTTATCCTCGACGAACCCACCTCCTCGCTCGATGCCGGACTTGCCGCACAACTCATGGCCTATGTGCGTCGTTTCGTCGGCTCGGGAGGATCAGTGCTGCTGATTTCCCACATCCTGGGCGAAATCCTATCAACGTCAGACCGTATCGTGGTGATGAAGGACGGCAAGGTGGTCGCCGATAGGTCTGCCTCGGAGTTTGACACGCGCCGGCTGGTGGAAGCCATGGGAAGCGTTGTGCGGCAGCAAGGTTGGGAACGTGCCGCAAAAGCCAACAACGGGCAGCCGGTGCTTTCGGTGCAGCTCCATCCGCGGAGCAGCCATCGTCTGCAGGCCATTGAAGGCGAGATTGTCGGTCTGGCGGGGCTGGGGGGGCATGGACAGACGGAAGCTCTCCTGGAGATCTACCTCTCTGCGAATGGCAATTGGTTGCCGACGAAGGAGCCGAAGATGGCCTTCGTTGCTGGGGATCGCGCGTTGAACGGTGCGTTTGCGCTATGGAGTATCCTGAAGAACCTCAGCATCTCCTCTCTCAAGGGTCTCTCAAAGCGAAAGCTGATCGATCCGGTGCGGGAGCAGGAGGTCAGTGAGCGCTGGAAGAAGCGGATCGAGATCCGAACACCCGACATGCATAACCCGATCCTTTCGCTCTCCGGCGGCAACCAGCAGAAGGTGTTGTTCGCGAGGGCTCTCGCAACGACCTCCAAGATCGTTTTGATGGATGATCCGATGCGTGGGGTTGATATCGGCACCAAACAGGAAGTCTACGACATTCTCCGATCCGAGGCAGCAGCAGGACGAACCTTCATCTGGTACTCGACAGAAATGGACGAAATCCGCCTATGCGACCGTGTCTATGTCTTTCGCGATGGAGCCATCGCCGCGGAACTCGTGGGGGACGAGATAACGGAGGCGAACGTGCTTGCCGCTTCCTTCGCGGGAGGTGAGGCAGCATGAAACTTTCCTCCGGTACAATCAGGATGATCATCCCGGCGGCCTCGCTCGCCGTTCTCCTTGCTGCCGTGTTCTACATGCAGCCCCGGGCGATGAGCTACACGGGGTTGAACCTTCTCTTCAATCTTGCTGTCCCGATCGCGCTCGCCACGGTTGCCCAGATGCTCATTATGTCGGTCAACGACCTGGACCTTTCGATGGGCACCTTCGTAAGCTTCACGGCCTGCGTAACCGCCACCTTTCTGCAGAGCGCGCCGTTCATCGGTCTTCTCATTTTTCTCGGCGCCATTGCGGCATATGCAGCAATGGGTGTCGTCATCCACATGCGCCAGCTTCCTTCCATCGTTGTCACGCTCGGGATGAGCTTCGTTTGGGGCGGGCTCGCGGTGCTCCTCCTGCCTTCGCCGGGGGGAGTGGCCCCAGGGTGGGTGCGTGCCGTCATGGTCGCGAAGCCTCCACTGATCCCGATGGCGATCGTAGCGAGCATCGTCATTGCCGTCCTCACACATCTGTTGATCATGCGCTCTTCGCTTGGGGTGCTCATCCGCGGCGTGGGGGGCAACCAGCGTTCAGTCGAGCGGGCAGGGTGGTCGGTTATCGGCATTCGCGCTGTAGCTTACGGTCTTGCAGGACTCTTCGCGGTGCTTGCCGGCATTGCTCTCGTGGGGCTGACGACATCTGCCGATGCGAACATCGCACTGCGCTATACGCTGCTGTCGATCGCTGGCGTTATACTCGGCGGCGGTGAGTTTGTCGGCGGGCGCGTATCGCCAGTCGGTGCAGTCATCGGAGCCCTGACGCTGACCTTGGCGGGGTCTTTCCTTTCCTTCATGCGCATCTCGCCGGACTGGCAGATTGGAGCTCAGGGCGCGATCCTGATCGTTGTCCTGGCGTTGCGCCTTTTCCTGAACCGTCTGGAGAAGCGGGGGAAGAACTCATGAACGCGGTGCGCACGCTTGGCGCGAAGCCCTGGATCTGGTCGTTTGCCGCTGCGGTGATCGTATGGGTGACGACCGTTTGGTTTACCGGAGGGGCGAGTGCGGTGGGCCTTTCCCAGGCCACGCTGACCTTTGCCGCTTTCTCCATCATTGTCGGCATCGGGCAGATGTTCGTCATAACACTTGGTCCGGGAAACATCGATCTCTCGGTCCCTGCTACCATGACGCTGTCGGGCACAGTTGCGCTGAAGGTGATGGACGTGCAGGACAGCATGATCCTCGTCGGCCTTCTGCTCGCGATCCTCATCGGCGCCGCGATCGGGATCGGAAACTACGGCCTGATCAAGCTGCTTCGCATCCCTCCGATCATCGCGACGCTATCGATGAGCTTCATCGTGCAGTCCTTTGCGATCTGGACCAATCGCGGCCTGCGCATCAAGCCGCCGGAGATGCTGTCGACCTTCAGCACCTCCTATACCCTCGGCATCCCGAATGTCGCTTGGGTCGCATTATTGCTGTCCATGGTCGCTTGGGTTCTCCTGGAAAAGTCGATCTACGGACGTTGGATCTCCGCCATCGGCCAGAGCAGCTTCGCCGCCCGGATGGCCGGGATCCCAGTAGACGGCACTCGCTTCGTGACCTACGTCCTCTGTGCTGTACTCGCCGCAGTGGGCGGATATCTTCTGGCAAGCTTTTCCGGAGGAGCGGCGCTCAACATGGGGTCGGAGTTCCTCCTGATGTCTATTGCCGTCGTTGTCATCGGCGGCACTGCCGTGGCCGGCGGCAATTCCAACGTCCCTGGTATCTGGGGGGCCTCGCTCTTCATGTTCCTGGTCGTATCAATGCTCAACACCTACGGGTTCGGAGCCGGGGTGCGGCTTATCCTCACGGGCGCCATTATCATCGCAGTCATTCTGGCAGCAGGCTGGAAGAAAGCGATCCGATGAAACCAGACGCGGCAGTCCGTCACAACAAGCCCCAGGCAGGGAAAATGTCGAACTCGATCTACGAAATCCATGATGAGCGCTTCCGCCACCTCATCGTAGCTAGCGCCGGCCTCGACGAACTCTACTCGGGGTGCCGATGGGCGGAGGGGCCGGTCTGGTTTGCGGATACTCAGTGCCTGATCTTCAGTGACATTCCAAACCAGTTGATGCTGCGCTGGGTGGAGGGCGGCGGCGTTTCAGTGCTTCGCTCACCGTCCAACTTCACCAACGGCAACAGCCGCGACCGCCAAGGCCGACTGGTGTCCTGCGAGCATGGCGGGCGGCGCGTGGTGCGCACGGAACTAGACGGCTCCATTACCGTGCTGGCGGACAGCTACCAGGGCAAACGTCTCAATTCACCGAACGATGTGGTCGTCCGATCTGACGAAAGCGTGTGGTTTACCGATCCGACTTACGGGATTTTATCGGATTACGAGGGTTTCAGATCCGAGCCGGAGCAGCCGAGCCGCAACGTCTATCGCCTTGATCCGCAGTCGGGCAGCTTGGAAGCCGTTGTTACCGATTTCCGACAACCTAACGGACTTGCCTTCTCTCCCGACGAGAGGCGGCTCTATGTGGCCGATTCTGCGTCCAGTCATGATGTGGATGCCCCGCGGCATATTCGCGTCTTTGACGTGGCAGACGGTCGCAGACTGATCAACGGCCGCGTCTTTTGCGAAATCGACAACGGCTTGCCGGACGGATTTCGAGTGGACAGAACAGGCAATGTCTGGACAAGCGCTGGCGACGGAGTGCATTGCTTTTCGCCAGAAGGGCAACTGCTCGGAAAGATAAAGGTGCCGCAGGTGGTGGCGAATGTGGCCTTTGGGGGGACACGTCGCAATCGGCTTTTCATCACCGCGACAAAGAGCCTCTACGCAGTTTACCTGGCGGTGGACGGCATCTAAGCCGCAGCTTCATCCAGCATCTTTGCCTCAACGCACGCCTTGATGAAAGCTTGGCGCGCTGCGTCCGGCGACACGAGGTCCAGCAGTGCATCCGCGCAAGCCTGTTTGGCGACGCGGCAATCGTTTCCGTCTACGGCAGGCCAGCGAAACTTAAGATAGCCGAGGGCTTCTCGCGGCCCTCTGACGAGCTCGGGAAAGCCATAGCCAATCCTCACCCGCACGGGAGAAATCCAGCGGACATCGCTGGTACGCATCATCATGTTCATTGCAGTACCCTACATTCGGGCTGCTAGAACGTTGTTGGGGCGTAAGAGTTGCGGCGAGGGCAAAATTATTGGGCGCGTCGGCATCAGCACCAGCGGGAGGTTCTGCCGACGCGCCCGAACCTCAGAGGCTCACCTTTTCATTGTCTCCCATATCGGGTTTTGAATTGGAAACGGCGGCAGCAGCCATCTTGATGTAGCTCACGACGGTTCCTGGGCTGTCCCAGTATTCCGCGAAGCCGGGGTCCACCTTGAGTATGCGGATCGACGGGTCGTCAGGGCTGTCCCACCAGGCTTTCGCTGGCGTGGACCAAATCTCCCGGACAAGCTCGCGATCGTTCGAGACTTGCGCGGTCCCGGAAACCGACACGTATTTCTGGGCTTTCGGATCCGCAAACGCAAGGCAGACATTCGGCCAACGTGAGATCTCCTCGTCCTTGTGGCTAGCCACATCAGTCAGGAAGTAGATGGCATGGTCGTCTTTCTTCGTATATGCCGACATAGGCCGCGAACGGATGTCGCTCCCGCTTTGCGTGGCAAGCATGCAGAAGCCAATGCGGTCGATAAGCTCCCAAACTTTTGCGGTATCATCGTGGTGGGACATTCTGATCTCCTCTGTTAAGACCAAGAAAACCCGATGCTCGGCAGTGAGTTCCGCTTTTGCTCGACACGGCCTCTTTGGAAGACTGAAATGCTTGCGCCGCACCCGTCGGCACGAGGAGCGCCGGTCCGCCCGGTGTCACCAAGGGATCGTGAGCTCTGGTTTCCACGGAATCCCGTTGCGAGACCACGTGTACCCGCCTAAACGATAAACGAAGGCAGTCGGCGATTTTTTTTCCATCCTCCCGTTGCGGCATATGAACAGGTCCACGATGACAGATCCCTCCTATTTCTCCCGCCCCGGCGGATTACCTGCGCAGACCGAGCTGCTTTCGAGCAAGGCGGTCTTTACGACCGCCTATGCCATTATACCGCGTACGGTGATGACGGACATTGTCACAAGCATGCTTCCCTACTGGGAGAAGACGCGTGCCTGGATCATCTCGAGACCAATGACAGGATTTTCTGAGACCTTTGCGCAATACATCATGGAGGTGGATGCGGGAGGCGGGAGTACGAACCCGGAGCCGGAACGGCGGGCGCAAGCTGCTCTCTTCGTTACAGAGGGCCGAATGACGGTCGAGATCGATGGCGCTGCGCACGACCTGCGAACCGGATCCTTCGCCTATCTACCCGCCGGCTCCAATTGGAGCCTTCGGAACAGCGGCTCTGAACCGGCCCGGTTCCATTGGATCCGAAAGACGTTTCAGTCGGTGGAAGGGCTTCAGGCGCCGCCGCCCATCGTCACGCACGAGAGCGAGCAGGAGATGGTGGCCATGCCGGACACCGAAGGCAGATGGGCAACGACCCGTTTCATCGATCCCGCGGATATCCGCTATGACATGCACGTCAACATCGTAACCTTCGAACCCGGCGGCACCATTCCCTTCATGGAGACGCATGTAATGGAGCATGGGCTCTACGTGCTTGAAGGGAAAGCCGTTTATCGGCTCAACAAGGATTGGGTTGAGGTAGAGGCGGGTGATTTCATGTGGCTTCGGGCTTTCTGCCCGCAAGCCTGCTACGCAGGCGGACCAGGGCAGTTCCGGTATCTCCTCTACAAAGACGTCAACCGGCACGTCGCCTTGTGGTGATCCGAGCGGGGGCACAGCCACTTACTCTAGCGTTATGTCGGCTTTCCGGCTTCGTGTACGAACCAGCCGACCGTTGGGAAGATCGTTTGCCTCGACTTTTCTGCGCGCCATTTCCCGTTCCAGCCCAAGATCAAGCCATCTGCGTGTCAAGCGGTCTTCCAGTGTAGCTTCGGATGGCAGGATCATGATCGACAGATCGAAGAGATCCGTCATGTCTATCCAGCCAGGCTCTTCCAGCAGCAGGTAATTCCCCTCCATCAAAAGGAAGCGAGTGTGGCGGGGAACCGCTTTGGCAGCGGCGATCGACAGCTCCCGGCTCCTGTCAAATAAAGGTACCAGTATCTCGTCATCGGCGCGCCGCAGAGCCTTCGCCATCTCCAGCAGGCCTCTCAGGTCGAAGGTGGATGGCGCCCCCTTTCGATCGAGAAGGCCCTTCTCCTGCAGAACAGCGTTGTCCATATGGAATCCGTCCATCGGGACGACGGTAGCATCCTGGCCTCTGCTGATCAGCTCATGGGCGATCTTCTCCGCCAAGGTGGACTTGCCCGAGCCGGGCGGTCCGGCGATCCCTGCGATGAAGCGAGGCGCGCTTGCGGCACGACGAATGATCTCATCTGCGATCGTGCCTGCTGTTGGTATCATGCGGCAACAGGTTCTTCTGGTGCCTTTGCTCCGGTCATCAAGGCGACTGCATCCGACATGCTGTAGTCCTTGGGATTGATGACCGTGAGCCTTTTGCCCAGGCGGTGAATGTGGATGCGATCAGCAACCTCGAAGACATGGGGCATGTTGTGCGAGATCAGCACGATCGGGATGCCGCGGCGGCGGACATCGAGAATGAGTTCGAGAACTCTTCGGCTCTCCTTCACGCCAAGGGCGGCGGTCGGCTCGTCGAGGATGATCACCTTTGAGCCAAAGGCCGCGGCGCGAGCGACGGCAACTCCTTGGCGCTGTCCACCGGATAGCGTCTCCACCGCCTGGTTGATGTTCTGGATTGTCATCAGCCCCAACTCCGTCAACCTGTCTCGAGCAAAGCTCTCCATCGCTGCTCGGTCGAGCTTGCGAAGCCACTTGCCCATGAATCCTGGTCTGCGAAGCTCGCGGCCGAGAAACATGTTGTCTGCAATCGACAGAGCAGGAGATAGTGCCAGGTTCTGGTAGACCGTCTCGATGCCGGCCTCTCGCGCCTCGAGCGGCGAGCGGAAGTGAACCTGCTGGCCTTCCAGACGAATCTCGCCTTCGTCCGGCGTCACCGCGCCGGAGATCGCCTTGATCATCGACGACTTTCCTGCACCGTTGTCGCCAATCACGGCCAGGATCTCTCCCGGATAGAGGTCGAAGTCAGCATGGTCGAGTGCAGTCACTCGGCCGTACCGCTTCACCAGTCCGCGAGCGCTGAGAATAGGTTCTGCGGTCATCAGCTCGCTACCTTTCTGATCCACTGGTCGATAGCTACGGCGGCAATGATCAGGACGCCGATGAGCAGATAGGTCCATTGAGGATCAGTCCCCACCAAGCGCAGGCCAAGAGAGAACACACCGACGATCAAGGCCCCGAACAGCATGCCGAGAATGGAGCCGCGTCCGCCAAAGAGAGACAAGCCTCCTATGACCACCGCTGTGATGGACTCTATGTTGGTGAACTGTCCCGCGGTTGGCGAGACGGAGCCAATGCGCCCGATCAGCGCCCATCCCGCGAACGCGCAGATGATCCCGGACAAGGTGTAAACGGAAATGAGCATGCGCCGGACGTTCACCCCAGCCAGTTCTGCGGCATCCGGGTCGTCTCCGACTGCGTAAACATGGCGACCCCACGCGGTGTTGTTCAGTACGTACCAGAGCAGCGCGACCAGCAGCACCATGGCGATGACGCCGTAGGTGAGCACGGCGCCGCCAATGCGCAGGTTTTCTCCGAAGAACTGTAGGATTGGTGCGTTCTGCGCGATGTCTTGCGACCGGATCGTTTCATTGGCGGAATAGAGGAAGTTGGACGCGAGGACGATCTGCCACATACCCAGTGTCACAATGAAGGGCGGGAGCTTCATCCTGGCGACCAGAATACCGTTGATCCAGCCGCAAAGGGCGCCGACCGCGAAGCCGGCGAGGAGCGCCACCGTCGGCGGCAAGCCGTAGCGGAAGGTGAACTGTCCCATGATGACGGAGGAGAGAACCATGATCGCGCCAACGGACAGGTCGATGCCGGCGGTGAGGATCACCAGCGTTTGGGCGGCGCCGACGATGCCGACAATGGCAACCTGCTGAAGAATCAGGGTGAGCGTGAAGGCGGAAAAGAACTTTCCCCCGAGGGCTATGCCAAAGAAGGCGATCGAGAGGACTAAAACGATCAACGGTACGGCGGCGGGGTTGGAATGCAGAAAATGCTGCACCTTCCGAAGCGCGCCTTTTTCTTGTGTATCGAAGGCTGCGATCGTTGTCGGGCTGCTGGTCAGCGCCGTCTCGTAGTCGTTTCCAGAATGAGATGAGGCTTGCGGTTCGCTCATGGCGTCCTCTCAAGATATCCTTCGACCAGCGTGCTGGTAGGGACTGCAGCGCGACGGGAGGGTGGAGGAGCAGTGTGTCGCCCCTCCGGGCCCGTGGCTAGGTTAGCCCCAGCATTTCTCCTCGCCTTCCTTCGTGTCGATGGACTCCACACCCTCAACTGGCTTGTCCGTGACGAGTGCTACGCCGGTGTCGAAGAAGTTCTTGCCCTCGGTGGCTGTGGGCTTTTCGCCGGTGTCGGCGAACTTCTTGATGGCCTCGATGCCCATTGACGCCATCAAGAGCGGGTATTGCTGAGAGGTGGCGCCGATAATGCCTTCTGCGACGTTCTTGACGCCGGGGCAGCCGCCATCGACCGAGACGATCAGAACGTCGTTCTCGCGTCCAACAGACTTCAGCGCCTCATAAGCGCCGGCCGCTGCCGGTTCGTTGATCGTGTGGACAACGTTGATCGTAGGATCCTGCTGCAGAAGGTTTTCCATGGCAGTTCTGCCGCCTTCTTCGTTACCGTTCGTCACGTCGTGACCGACGATGCGCGGATCATTCTCGTCGCCGATTCGATTGATGTCCGCGACATCGATGCCGAAGCCCTTCATGAAGCCTTGGTTGCGTAAAACATCCACAGAAGGCTGTGAGGGGGTGAGGTTAAGGAAGGCGATACGGGCGTCTTGAGCAGCGTCACCGAGCGTGGCGGCGGCCCATTGCCCGATGAGCTCACCGGCGCGCAGGTTGTCGGTCGCGAACGTCATGTCCGCGGCATCGATCGGCTCAAGCGGCGTGTCGAGCGCAATCACAAGGATGCCCGCATCCCGTGCCTTCTGCACGGCTGGAACGATCCCCTTCGTGTCGGAGGCCGTGAGCATGATGCCTTTCGCGCCGTCAGCGATGCAGGTTTCGATGGCGGCGACCTGACTCTCGCTGTCACCGTCGATCCGGCCGGCGTAGGACTTCAGGTTGACCCCCAGTTCTTCAGCCTTCGCTGTCGCCCCTTCTTTCATCTTGACGAAAAAGGGGTTCGTATCCGTCTTCGTGATCAAGCAAGCTGATACTTCCTGGGCCTGAACCGGCGAGGTTAGCAGCGCGCCCAGGACAAGCGCGCCGAATACGGTGGTGTAGAGTGATGTCTTCATGGTCTCCTCCCAGAGCCTCAAGTGTTCGCGGCGCAATGCCGCAATATCTCCCAGGGGGCTCCTCCAGCCGCCCTTGACGCCTGACATTAAGAAAGAAGCCGGTGGGGTTGTCAATTAATAAATCCAGTTGATTTATTAATCCGTCAGGGACATTCTCTGATGTACACAGGTGGTGGAGGATCAATGTCGGCGTCAGAGAGGGGTACAGATGGTGTTCTCCTGGTGCCACGCGGTGCTTGGGCAGGCGGCGCCAATCAGGTCCGCGTGCGCGCTTACAACGAGCGCCTTGTCCTCTCCCTTGTTCGCCTCCACGGCGCGCTCTCCAAAGCAGAGATTACGAGGCTCAGTGGATTATCGGCACAGACTGTTTCGGTTATCATGCGCGCTCTTGAACATGACGGACTGCTTTTGCGGGACGAGCCGGTGAGGGGGAAAGTCGGTCAGCCTTCCGTTCCCATGCGGCTCAACCCGGATGCCGTGTATTCATTTGGGGTCAAGATGGGCCGTCGGAGCGCCGATGTGGTCTTGATGGACTTCATCGGCAATATCCGGCTGCACGATCACCGAACCTACGCATTCCCGAAACCAGACGAAATCCTGCAGATCATTACCTCGGGTATTGCGCAGTTGGGCGAAAAGCTCGGTCCCCAAGAGCGCGAGCGGATTGCCGGCATTGGTATCGCCGCGCCTTTCGAGCTTTGGAGCTGGTCGGAAGAGCTAGGGGCGCCGGTCGGAGCCATGGATGTGTGGCGCAATTTCGACCTGCAAGCAGAGGTCGCGAGCCGGGTGCCGTATCCGGTATTCTTGCAGAACGATGCCACAAGCGCCTGCGGGGCGGAGCTTGTTTTTGGGGTGGGCCCCTCCTACCCGGATTTCATCTATTTTTTCGTTGGTTCCTTCATTGGCGGCGGCATTGTTCTGAACTCGGCGCTGTATTCTGGCCGTACAGGCACTGCAGGTGCGGTGGGGCCGCTGCCCGTCAGGGGACGAGATGGGACCACGCAACAGCTTCTGGACATTGCATCCATCTTCGTTCTCGAAAACCTTTTGCGTGAACATGGCATCGATCCACAGCCGCTGTGGTACTCCCCCGATGACTGGATCGACTTCGGGGAGCCGATGGAGACGTGGATACGTTGTAGCGCGGCGGCTCTGGCGCAAGCCATTGTCGCAGCAGCTTCCATTATAGACTTCGGCGCCGCCATTATCGACGGGGGCTTTCCCGACTGGGTGCGAAAACGACTAGTCGCAGCGACTCTGGACGCTATGAATGATCTGGATCTACAGGGTGTGATAATACCCGATATCATCGAGGGGCGCGTCGGTGCGCAAGCACGGGCCATTGGTGGCGCCAGTCTGCCGATCTTCGCGCGCTATCTGATTGACCAAAATGTGTTGTTCAAGAATTCCGCCGCATCCTGATCGAGCGGAACAGGATGTGACCGCAAGTGCCTGTTTGAACAAACACTAGATTCTCTGCTTGGAGCCTGGGCTTTTGCCGTCGGAGCTGCGCGAGCGTTCTTCGACGCGATCTGCACTTTTGGCCAGATCCGACCCCTTCTGCTTTTCGACGCGCTGCTCCTCGCCGCTGCTGCTTTCCTCCAGTCCTTGCGAAGACTCTTTACCCTTCGGTGTCGGTGCCCGTTCGGTACCCATTGTGGCCTCCCTTGGTGACAGAAACATCAACTCGGCATGCTAAAGGTTGTTCCGTGTCAGCGGGAACCACAGATGGGGTTATCCATTCCTTCAAGATGAACCATGAGGCGGGTATAGCAGTGGGTAGCGAACAGGCTCTTGGCCGGATGGAACTACTTCGGCGGTTGCGCAGGTTGAGCAACGCAGCGCGATTGATGGACACAGCGGTTCGCATTCCAGGTACGGGCATTCGCTTGGGCGCCGACTCCTTGATGGGCCTGATCCCTGTCGTAGGTGACGCCGGCGGCGCGATGGTCGGGCTTGCGATCGTCTATGAAGCCAGACGACTAGGCGTTCCCCCGCACAAGCTCGGCCGCATGCTAGGCAACCTTGCAGTGGACGCAGCCGTCGGCAGTGTCCCTTTGCTTGGGGACGTCTTCGACGTCTATTTCAAAGCGCATCGCCGCAACATCGGAATGATCCTTGATCATTTCGAGGTAGATCCTGCCGACCTGCACACCCAGCGGACACGCTAAGGTCCAAAGGGTGCAATGCTAGCCTATTCCAGGAAGTCGGCGCGGTGAGGCGTAAAACTGTCGATAAGACGCCCTGCCTCCAAAGCCCTCACTCCATGCACCACATTCGATGGCACTATGAAGGAATCGCCGGCCGACAAAATGTCGCTGTCACCCCCTACCGTGACTTCAAACTGGCCCTCGGCTACGTAGCTTGACTGCACATGCGGATGATTGTGCGCGGCACCAACGGCACCTTTTTCGAACGCGAACTCAACCACCATCAACTCCGCCGTATGAAGAAGCACACGCCGTCGATTTCCGGCGCCGAGGTCTCTCCAGCCGTCATCGCTGTTGTGAAAAAAGAGATTTTGTTTGCTCATCTGATCCTCCCGTCTGCGCGCTGCTAGCGCAAGCTCTCGATCGCAATGGCGTCCACGTCGGTGTAGTCTACATTGTCTCCAGCCATGGCCCAGATAAAGGTGTAGTTGGACGTGCCGCAGCCCGAGTGAATTGACCATGGAGGAGAGATGACAGCCTCTTCGTTGGCCATAACGATATGTCGGGTCTCGTTCGGTTCTCCCATGAAGTGGAACACACGCGCCGTTTCCGGCAGGTCGAAGTAGAGATAGGCCTCCATGCGCCGATCATGCACGTGGCAAGGCATCGTATTCCAAACCGATCCTGGAGCCAGCTGCGTCATGCCGACAACCAATTGGCAGGTCTTGACGCCGTCAGCGTGGATGAACTGAAAGATCGACCGCTCGTTCGACGTCTCTTGGCCGCCCAGATCCAGACGCTTGGCGTCTCCGATGCGAATGAGCTTTGTCGGGTGGCGCTGGTGAGCCGGTGCACTGAGGAGGTAGAACTTAGCAGGTTCGGACGCATTCTCGGATGAGAACGTGACCTTGCTGCCCATGCCGATGTAGAGCATGTCCCGCATTTCCATTCGGTAGGGCTCACCGTCGGCCTCGATCGTGCCTTTGCCGCCAATGTTGACGACGATCATCTCTCGACGATCAAGAAAAGCAGGCGTTCCGGTCGGCTTGATTGTTTCCAGCTCCAGGGCGGCAGTCGTTGGCACGGCTCCACCCACGATCATACGGTCGTAATGGGTGTAGGTCAGCTTGACCCGAGCAGGCGTGAAAAGGTTGCTGATGTGGAAGTTGTCGCGGAGCTCGCTGCTGCCCATCCGTGCGCCTGTTGCAGGATCAAATGCCTGGCGAATGGAATAGTCGGTGTGATTTGCAGTCATAGCGTCCTCGCTTTTTGTAAATCGGTGGTCTGTCAGGGATTGAGAGGGGACCCGAAGCGGTATTCCGCCTGTTGGTCCGTCAATCGTCCGTGATAGCGTTTCTGGCTTTCAGCCAGGTGGAAGCGCATTGCAGCGCGCGCCGATTCGGCGTCGCCGGCGGATATGGCCTTGAGTATCGCCAGGTGCTCGCGTTGAAGCATCTCCTGATACTCACGGCTCAGAAGGCTATCGGTGCCCCAAGGCGATGTGACATCGCAGGGGATCGCCCGCAACCCCAATGCATCCAGAACCTCAACGTAGAAAGGATTGTTAGTGGCAGCCGCGATGGCACGATGGAACATGAAGTCGCTGTGTCCGGTTGCCTCACCGATGGACAGTAGTCGATCGAACTCGAAAAACGCTTCTTGGATCGCAGCTTCCTGAGAAGCATTTCTGCGAGAGGCAGCGAGACCAGCGCTTTCGATCTCCAAACCCATCCTGACCTCGATGACATTCAAGGCATGGGAGATTTTCATCCCCACGTCCTGAGTGAGGGAGGCAAAGGCCATGGCAGGACGTTCACAAACGAAGATGCCGGCGCCTTGGCGCGATTCCACCAATCCATCGGCAGCAAGGCTTGCGACGGCTTCCCGCACGACCGTGCGGCTTACACCGAAGGCTTCGGTTAGCTGGCTTTCCGTCGGGAGCTTTTCGCCGGCACGGATATCCCCTGAAACGATCTGCGCACGCAGAGACTCAGCGACATGCTCAGAGAGCTTAGGCCTTCTTTCGACCCGATTGGAGACGATAACGTCCGCAGGCATAGCCCTCTCCTATCTGAAGACACTCGGAAGCCAAAGAGAGATCGCCGGCACGTAGGTTACGAGGCCGAGCACGCCGATGCCCGCGAGATAGAATGGCCAGATCGACCGCATTGCCTGCCAGACGCTTATCTTGCCGACGGCGCAGGCGACGAATTGGACTGCACCAACGGGTGGCGTGTTCAGCCCGATGCCGAAGTTCAGGATCATGATGACCCCAAAGTGCACCGGATCAACCCCATATGCCTGCGCCACGGGTAGGAAAATCGGAGTCGCGATGATGATCGTCGGCCCCATGTCCATGAAGGTGCCAAGGAAGAGCATCAGGACATTGAGCAGCAAAAGGATGATCAGCGGGTTATCCGAGATGGTATTCATCCAGGCAATCAAGGCGGCGGGTACCCGTAGGAAGGCCATCAACCAGGAGAACGCGGCTGCCATTCCGATGATGAGCAGGACCATGGCGGTCGTGCGGACGGCGCCCATAGTAGCGTGGACAAATCCTTCCCAAGTCATCTGTCTGTACACGAACACTGTGATCAACAGCGCGTAGATCACGGCGATGCAGGAGCTCTCGGTTGCTGTGAAGATACCGGAACGGACGCCGCCGAAGATGATGGCGATCAGCAGGAGGCCTGGAATGGCCACCGCCGCTAAGTGTAGTACCATCTGGAACCCGGGGAAGGTTTCGACAGGGTAGCCTCGGCTTCGCGCGACGAAGTAAGCAGTCACCATCAAGGCGAGTGCCAGCAGGATGCCTGGAACGACCCCAGCGGTGAACAGGTCGGCGATGGATATCTTGCCGCCTGCGGAGATCGAGTAGATGATCATGTTGTGCGAGGGCGGCAGGAGCAGCGCGATCAAGGCAGCCATGGACGTAACATTGACCGCGTAGTCCGTGCCGTAGCCACGGGCTTTCATCTGAGGGATCATCAACCCGCCGACGGCTGCGGCCTCGGCAACGGCCGAGCCGGAAATGCCGCCGAACAGCGTCGCTGTGACAATGTTCACCTGACCAAGCCCACCGCGGATGTGCCCGACCAGAGAGGCGGCGAAGGCGACAATTTTCTGGGCGATCCCGCCGCGTACCATCAGGTCGCCGGCATAGATGAAGAAGGGTATCGCCAACATGGAGAAGACGCTCATGCCGGAATTCAAACGCTGGAAAACGACCAGCGGGGGCAAACCGATATAGGCTGCGGTCGCAAAGCTCGCGACGCCAAGGCAGAAGGCGATCGGGGTGCCGATCAGCATCAGAAGCGTGAAGACGCCGAATAGGATCCAGTATTCCATTGGTTCAGGCCTTCAGGTTTGCTGTGTCGATCTCGGCGGCCACGTCGCTGGGTAGTGCTTCGTCAAGAATCTGATCGATTGGCGCTCCCGCTAGCCTGAGGACGATCCGTTCGAGAGTGAAGAGGACGATCAGGAAACCTCCGGCGACCAAGGGCAGGTAGTCCCATGCGCCGGAGATGCCGAGGGACGGCAAGATAGTGTTCCACGTCAAGGTCATAAGCTGCCAGCCGTACCAGATCATCCCGATGCCAAAGCCGAGCGCGACGATGTCCGTGATCATGCGCAGCCATTTCTTCCCCCCATCCGGGAGAACATAGAGCAGCACGTCAAAGCCGAGATGGTAGTTTTCGCGGACACCGACGGCGGCGCCCAGGAAGATGAACCAACTCATCAACATCACCGCGCCTGGTTCGGTCCAACTCGGCGAGTCATTGAGGACGTAGCGGCAGAAGACCTGCCAGGCCACGAAGGCCGTCATCAGGACGAGCCCAATTCCTGCGCTCCAAAGAGCAAGCGTATTGAGCCTGCCAAGGAAGCTGGCGGCCACTTTCAAGGAATCTGACATGGTGCGCTCTTGTTGCTGCTTCACCGAAATGCGCTTTGTCGGCCGACGGAGCCGCCACAGTTTGCGAGGGCGGCTGGGTCGCAGCCGCCCTCGGACGATTACTGAACGGCTTTGACGTCTTCGACCATCTTGATGAGGACGGGGTCGGTCACATGTTTTGCGTAGACCGGCTCCATGGCGTCGATGAAGCCCTGCTTATCGGGAGTAGAGATCTGCGCACCCGCTTCCTCGACCTTCTTGCGCGACTCGGCCGTCTTGGCTGCCCAGAGTTCGCGCTGCTTGGCGACGCTTTCCTTCGCAGCCTCTTGGAAGATTTTCTGATCTTCCGGCGTCAGTTGGTCATATGCCGCCTTGTTCATGACGAATACTTCCGGAAGGATGGTGTGCTCGTCGAGCGAGAAGTGTTTCGCCACTTCGAAGTGCTTTGCGGTATCGTAGCTGGGAAAATTGTTTTCCGCTCCGTCGATAACGCCGGTTTCGATGGAGGAATAAACTTCACCGTAAGGCATCGGCGTCGCATTGGCGCCGAGGGCTGCAACCATGTCGACGAAGATGTCGGACTGGATGACGCGAAACTTCATGCCTTTCAGGTCTTCGACGGTGTTGATCGGCTTGCTGCTGTTGTAGAACGAGCGCGCACCGGCATCGTAATAGGCGAGGACGACAAGTCCCGCGTTCTCGAAGGCGGCCTTGATCTGGTCGCCCACCGCGCCGTCCATGACCTTGTGCATATGTTCTTCCGAACGGAAGATGTAAGGCAGTGCCGGAACGATGGATTCCTTGACCGTTCCATTGAACGGCGCCATCGAAATGCGGTTTAGCTCCAGAACTCCCGAGCGTACCTGCTCGATCGTGTCCTTTTCCTCGCCGAGTTGCGCGGAGTGATAAACCTCCACCGCATAGCGACCCTCGGTCCGATCCTTGACCAACTCGCCGAAGTATTCAACAGCCTCAACTGTCGGATAGCCATCCGGATGGGTATCCGACGAACGTAGTACCGTCTGTGCCGTTGCCGTGCTCGCCAGCAACGCTGCTACCGTGAAGGCGGCAGCGACCTTTCCAAGATGCAACATGATTTTCTCCTCCCATTTGCATCGGCGCCCTACGCGCCACTCAAAGCCGATACGCGTTCTTTGCAAGCGTATAGGCAAGCTCCTTGGCCAGATCGAAGGCTTCCTCCTCCCTCAATCTGTGTTCGGTGACCAGGCGCGCCAGGAAGGCGCAGTCCACACGCCGGGCAATGTCGTGACGTGCTGGAATCGATGGAAAGGCACGGGTATCGTCGTTGAAGCCGACCGTGTTGTAGAAGCCCGCCGTTTCCGTCGTCATTTCGCGGAACCGCCGCATCCCTTCGGGGCTGTCGTGGAACCACCAGGCCGGTCCGAGCTTGAGTGCCGGATAAACTCCCGCCAGCGGCGCCAATTCGCGCGAGTAGGAGGTTTCGTCCAGGGTGAAGAGGACGATGCTAAGGTCCTTCTCTATGCCGACGGCATCCAGCAGCGGCTTGAGCGCGCGTACATAGTCGGTCCGGGTCGGGATATCGAAGCCCATGTCGCGGCCATGCCGTCCCATCATCGCGGGCGAATGGTTGCGCCAGGAGCCGGGATGAATCTGGAGGACCAGTCCGTCGTCCAGGCTCATCTTCGCCATCTCGGTCAGCATCTGGCCGCGGAACAGGCGATGATCATCAAGGCTCGCTTTACCGCTCCTCACTTTGTCGAAGAGCATCCTTGCTTCGGAGATCGCGAGATTGGCGGTATCTGCCGTGGCGTGGCCGTGGTCGGACGAGGTTGCACCGAACGACTTGAAGAAGTCTCGACGCTTTCGATGGGCCGCGAGATAGCCGGCCCATGTACCGGTGTCCTCGTCGGTGATCTCGCCAAGCTGATCGAGATTGGCTGAGAAACCGTCGAAGTCTGGATCGACAACAGCATCCGGACGATAGGCGGTGATAACCCGGCCATCCCAGCCGCTGTCGCGGATCACCTTGTGCCAGCGAAGATCGTCCAGAGCGCCTTCCGTCGTGGCGATTACTTCGATGTTGAAGCGCTTGAAGAGCGCCCGGGGTCTGTATTCCGGCTGGCGGAGCTTTTCGGCGATTGCATCGTAGCTGCTGTCTGCAGTCGACGCGGTCAGCGGCTCCTGAACGCCAAACAGCGAGGACAGCACGTAGTCCATCCACAGTCTCGTCGGGGTGGCTCGGAACAGATGGTAGTTCTCTGCAAATGTACGCCAAATCCGGCGTCCGTCCGTTTCTACCGAAGAGCCGTCCAGCCGCCGTACGCCCAAGTCCTCCAGATCAATTCCTTGACTGAAGAGCATGCGGAAGATGTAGTGGTCAGGAACGATCAGCAGCTGGGCAGGGTCGGAAAAAGCCTCGTCGAGCGCATACCAGCGAGGATCGGTGTGGCCGTGCGGACTGATGATCGGAAGGTCCGACACCGTTTGATAAAGCGCGCGTGCCACAGAGCGCACTGCGGTGTCGGCTGGGAACAGCACGTCGGGATGTACAAGTGCACTCATGCCTGTTGCCGCTCCTCCTCCGGCCCCTCATCGCTACCACGCCGACAACGTATGTCAACATACAAAAATCAGTATGTTGTATGACAAATCTTGTGCCCTAGGCCGTTATACGATAGCCGCAGGTAGCGACGTTTGGGGAAGGGGAGGTTCTTGATGCGAATTGCCATAATTGGATTGGGGATGGCATCGGGACCGCATGCTCAGAGCTTTCTCGACTTAAGTCCTCGAGTGCAGGTTGCCGCAGCCTATTCCCCAACTCAGGCGCGGCGAAAGGCATTCGCCGAAAGGTGGCGGCTCCCGGTATCCACGGAAATCAACGGGATCTTCGACGATCCCACGATCGATGCAGTTCTGATCCTTACCCCGCCAAACAGCCATCTGGAATTGGTTCAGCGGGCGGCTGCGGCCGGAAAGCATATCCTTCTCGAAAAGCCTCTTGACGTTTCACTGGACCGGTCGGTGGCGCTGGTTAGTGCCGCCGAGAAAGCGGGCGTGAAGCTGGGAATCGTCCTGCAGCATCGGTTCCGCCCGATTAGCCTGGCGCTGGCCCGTGTGATTGCAGAGGGTCGGCTCGGCGAGCTCGTGGGAGCATCTGCGAAGCTATTCAATTGGCGACCCCAGAGCTACTATGATCAGCCGGGGCGTGGCACCAAGGAAAGGGATGGGGGTGGAGTACTTCTCACACAAGGAATCCACACGCTCGATCTATTGATCTCGGTCGCTGGCCTGCCGGTTGAAGCATTCGCCTATGCCACCACGACCCCGGTGCACTGCATGGAGACGGAAGACCTGGTCGCGGGGACGGTGCGCTTTGCCAACGGCGCTTTGGGGACTGTCGGTGCCACAACATGTGCCTATCCCGGCTTGCCCGACATGATTGAACTCATCGGCACGAAGGGGACGGCCCGTATCGAGGGAACCAGAATGATCGCCGAGTTCCACGATGGTACGAACATCGTGATAGACGACGGCGAGGTCGGAGGCGGTGCCGGCGCTGATCCTATGGCGTTTTCTTACCTCCATCACCGGGCAGTCATACAGGACTTTGTGAGTGCCGTGGAGGATGATCGGGAGCCGCAGGTCAGCGGCAGAGAGGCGCTGAAGGTCCACCGCTTGATCGCAGCATTGCTCAAATCGGCGGAATCCGGCTTCCGCGAGGCCGTCTAAAGGTCTTTACTGCGTGTCAACGCTGCTGAAGGCGCGCACGAAGGCGTCGCGGAAGCGGTCCATCCGCATCGATGGCGCTGCGGAAGACGGAAGCATCCCCTTGGTCCATCCCCATGCCTCGGTCCGGTCAACCAGATCGCTACTGCCGATGATGTGGATGGGGACGTCCCGGCTGGCGTCGTCACCGGTGATGATCGCAGCCGGCTGGTGGTCTCCCAGGATGACAAACAAAGTGCTGTCTCCATGAAGTTGGATGTACGACCCCAGTGTCTGGAGCACGTAGTCAACCGATGCCAGATACTGTTGCCGAACTCTCGCGGGGTCTGACCACACGACTGACGGTGGGTCACCACTTTCCGCTTGGGTATCGAATACGCGTCCATCGCCTATCTTGCGCCAATCGATGAGTTTAGGAACGGGTGTCCAAGGGGCGTGGCTGGAGATTAACGCAATCTCTGCCATGACTGGCGCATTCGCATCTCTCCGCTCAAGGCGTTCAAAAGCAGACAGCGTATACTGATCGGGCATTGTCACCCAATTGAAAGGCTTTCCAAGGTAGCCAAGGCCTGCCGCATCATGGATGCTGTCGTATCCGAAGTAGCCGCCCTCAGGCCAGTCCATCGTGATGGCCGGCATGACGGCTGTGGTTCGCCACCCTGCCTCACGGAAAAGCGAGTTCAAGGACTGCCGCTTGCTTGCGATCATGCGGTCGTAGCGAGCCTGAGTGTCGGTCCAAAGTCCCGACAGCAGCGCACCGTGAGCAAGCCAGCTGAGGCCGCCTACCGTCGGGGATGTCAACCACCCGCTCCGAATCACGAGGCCCGCCTTGTGGACCTGCCGCTCCACTTGATGCAGCCGGGCTTCTATCGTCGGCGAGTATCGGTCATCTTCTACGACCGTACGTCCATAGGATTCGACAAAAATGATGACGACATCCGTTCCAGCGAGCGAGGCCAGAAGCTGATCTTGCGCGACGTCGGCAATCGGATCCATCTTCAGTTCTTGTTCGAAGGCGGACAGGTCGGCGATCGATTTACGAATCATGGAGACCCTGTTCGAGATATAGGGCCCTGCGTTGGCAGATAATGGCACAATTCCTGGAGCGAGCGTTAGCATGAGCGATCCGAAGGCGAGGCCACCGACGGCAGTCACAGCAAGTCGACGGATGATTTTTGGCGAGAGGTTTCGGAAGCCGCCAAGCGACCAGAAGAACACGAGGCAAACAGTGATCAGCAGCACTATCGCTGCGCCAGCATAGGCAACTGCTCCTGTCCGGCCTATTGAACCACTAAGAAGGTTCCAGCCATCGACGATGATCTTGAAATCCAGATAGGGATTGAATGGCCTCTGGAAGGCGAGGCCGGTTCCGATGTCGGCGAGCTTCAGAAAAAGGAGAACACCCAGCAACAAGGTTGCCATGACCCGCAAGAGGGAGAACGCAGGAACCGGAAGAAAAATGCACAGGAGGATCAGAGGAAGAACCTCCAAAGGGAACCTGATCTCTGGAACGGTGTTGAAGACTGCCGGATTGGATGGAAGTGCAAGTACGATGGAGCACGTCAAAACCGCAATGGAGATACGAAAGATCTTACGAAGATCAGTCCCCGGCATTCGGCTGCGGGAGGTCTCGTGAGAGCCCCATCCTGTCGTACGTCTGGTGACTTGGCTATCGGGCACGATCAGCTCTACTCGCTCTCGAAGTTGATCTGATGATCCGACTGTCCGCAGCATTGATAGGACTGGTCGTTGTCACGATCGTGGTTGTCTGGGCCGACCCAGCGGAGATTGGGCGCCGCATTGCTTCCATTCCTCCCGCTTACGTTATCGTAGGTCTGGTCATTGTTCAGGCGCAGATCGTGTTGTCCGCGCTCCGCTGGCGCTTCACCGCCACGCGATTGGGACAGGTGCTGCAGCCCGGAGATGCGGTTCGCGACTACTATCTTTCTTCTTTTCTCAATCAGACGTTGCCAGGTGGTGTAGCCGGTGACGCCGTCCGAGCCGTCCGCCGCCGAGGACCTGAGGCTGGCGGGTGGAAGGTCCCGGCTCTTGCTGTGGCTATGGAGCG
>DASYHX010000324.1:0-5327 GCA_035998065.1 Pseudorhizobium sp. | reverse complement strand
AAGCGCAGTGGCAACGTAAAGGAGGGTCGCAGGCGGGCAGAGCAAGGCATCCACCTTCTCCGCCAGTTCGCCCCTCACCCCTTCGCTGATCGCCTTGATCTGGTCAAGGGATGAACGGGTGCCGTTCATCTTCCAGTTGCCCGCCACCAGCGGCCGCACGTCCGGACTCATCGCATTCTCCTTCCCTCAGGGCGCTTGCGCCCACATCTTGTTCTTGGCCTTGTTGTTCTAGCCCCGCAGTCAGGAAAAGCCACGGAAAATGGCGTTTGCCACAACAACTGTCATCCCGCCGTCAGCAGGAAGTTGATGAGCTTGCGCCAGTCGGTCATCCGGATCGGCGTACCGTGCCCGCCGGTGTTGAACACGGTCATCCGAACAGGATAACCCACCCCTTCGAGCTTGCGATAGATCGCTTTCTGAGCTTCGGCCGGATATACGCTGTCTGCGCTTCCGTGTGAAATATAGAGCGGCAGCCGGCGCTTGGCCGCAGGAGTGGTCAAGAATCCGGGATCCGGCGGGCCGCCCAGAACCGCGAGCCCGCTGAGGTACTGGACAGCCTCACGATGGCGCGCAATGTGAGAGCAGACCATTCCACCCATGGAGGCACAGGCAAGCACGACCGGCCGCCCCCTTGATTGCTCGAAGGCATGACGGATCAGGAGGGCCACCTGCTCTGCACCGCGCTCGTCGAAGGAGGTGACGCTTGGCGCATAGTAGGTGCCGCCGTTGAGCACGGCCAGGTTCTTCAGGCGATTGAAGTTGCCGCCGAAGCTGTAGTCATTGACCCCGAGCCGCCGGTCACCGCCGCGGCCATGAACGAAGATCACCGTGAACGCCGCATTCTGGTCTCGACCGACCCGCGCCACTTCCACTACACGCCCGCTGAGCTGCAGTGCTATGTTCTCCTGATAACGCCTGACGCCTGTCGAGACATAGCTCGATTTCACCCGCCGTTCCGGAACCTGGTCGCGTTCGTTGATGTCACGCAGTTCCTGATAATCGATCACCTCGTAAGCCCCACTGTCATCGCTTTCCAAGACGGGGAAGCGGGAGAACAAGGCATCCTTGTATGGCTTGAGCGGCGCTTCCTGTGCCAGGGAGGGAGCGCTGGAGAAAGCCATCAGTGCGACAGCAAAAGCTGTGGCAAATGCAAAATGAACTGTGGACATGGCCCTCTCCGGCTGCCTCATCACACCATGGGACCTTGCCATCCGGCGACAGGCACCCCATTGCTGCCGGAGCACCGTTTCCCTGCCGCATCGCGAAAAAGCCAGCTTTCTGGCAGAATTGCCGGTGATTCGAAACAGCGTGAGATGGCGATGGCATCACCCTCAGCCCCTCGACAGGTAGTACAGACTGAACCGATGGATGACAACAACGACCTTTTCGCCGACCTGCCGACAGCCACGCCAGTAGCGCTGGAAGCCGACAAGGGACCGGATGTGACGCCGCCGCGGGCAGCTCAGTCGTCGCGTCCGGCAGCGTCTGTGGATGATTACGGTGCCTCTTCGATCCGCGTCCTCGAAGGCCTCGAGCCAGTCCGTATGCGTCCCGGCATGTATATCGGCGGGACGGACGAAAAGGCGCTGCACCACCTGTTTGCGGAAGTAATTGACAACTCGATGGACGAAGCCGTTGCAGGCCATGCCAACTTCATCGAGGTCCATCTCGATGCCGAGGGGTTTTTGACCGTGTCGGATAACGGCCGCGGCATTCCCGTGGAAAACCACCCGCAGGTCCCGGGCAAGTCCACCCTCGAAGTCATCATGACCAAACTGCATGCCGGCGGCAAGTTTGACGGCAAGGCTTACGAGACTTCGGGTGGTTTGCACGGCGTCGGCGTATCGGTGGTCAACGCGCTGTCCGATCTCCTCGAGGTCGAGGTTGCCCGCGACCGCAAACTCTATCGCCAACGCTTCTCGCGCGGGGTTCCGCAAGGCGGACTGGAGGAACTGGGGCCAGTCCATAATCGTCGCGGCACCCGTGTCCGATTTCACCCTGATCCGCAGATATTTGGCGACCATGCCCGATTCGACGCCGGCCGCATCTTCCGCATGGCACGGTCCAAAGCCTATCTTTTTGGTGGGGTTGAGATCCGCTGGTCGTGCGATACGGGTGTCGTCGCAGCTGGCGGGGAAATTCCAGAGAAGGCGGTCTTCCATTTTCCAGGCGGGCTGAAGGACTATCTGTCGGCGACGCTTGGCAAGGACTTCACGGTCACCCGCGAAATCTTTGCCGGCCGCACGGAAAAGACCGGCGGCCATGGCGCGATGGAATGGGCAATCACCTGGTATGGCGGCGACCCGCAGATCCATTCCTACTGCAACACAATTCCCACGCCAGAAGGGGGCACCCACGAGGCGGGCCTGCGCATCGCGCTTCTCAAGGGGCTGAAGAACTACGCCGAGCTCACCCAAAACAAACGTGCCGCGCAGATCACCACCGACGACGTGATGATCTCGGCCGTCGGCATGCTCTCGGTCTTTATTCGTGAACCAGAATTCGTCGGCCAGACGAAAGACAAGCTGGCAACCGTCGAGGCGCAGCGCATTGTCGAGAACGCGCTTCGGGATCCCTTCGATCACTACCTGGCTGGCAATCCCGCAGAAGCAGCAAAGTTGCTCGACTGGGTGATCGAACGAGCCGAGGAGCGTCTTCGCCGCCGAAAGGAAAAGGAAGTCAATCGCAAGACGGCGGTTCGCAAGCTGCGCCTCCCCGGCAAGCTGGCGGATTGTTCCCAGAGCACGGCCGACGGCGCGGAGCTGTTCATCGTCGAGGGGGATTCGGCGGGCGGCTCTGCAAAGCAGGGCCGCAACCGGGCCAACCAAGCCATCCTGCCGCTACGCGGTAAGATCCTCAACGTCGGTAGCGCCAGCCGTGAGAAGCTGTCCGCCAACCAGCAGATCGCCGATCTCGTGCAGGCACTTGGTTGCGGAACGCGGACGAAATACCGTGAGGAGGATCTCCGGTACGAACGCGTGATCATTATGACCGACGCCGACGTCGACGGCGCGCACATCGCCTCACTGCTGATCACCTTCTTCTATCAGGAGATGCCGGAATTGATCCGCGGCAACCATCTCTACCTCGCCGTCCCGCCGCTCTACGTCATTCGGCAGGGTGCGAAGACGGTTTATGCGCGCGACGATGCGCACCGGGCCGAGCTGATGGACACAGTCTTCAAGGGCAAGAAGGTCGAAATCGGCCGGTTCAAGGGGCTCGGCGAGATGATGCCGGCTCAGCTCAAGGAGACCACCATGGATCCCGCCAAGCGTACGCTATTGCGCGTGGCGATCGACGAGGTTGACTTCGAGGGCACCCGGGAAGCGGTTGACAACTTGATGGGCACCAAGCCTGAAGCCCGCTTCCGGTTCATCCAGGAACGTGCAGCCTTCGCCGACAACCTCGATATCTGAGCGCGTTTGCCGCAACTGGTTGCGAATCAATCCAGTCGCGTTCCCGCAAGAACGCGCATGATCGTGCGGATGAGAACCGACGCCTCATAAGGCTTGCGCAGCACCGGTACATCGATGCTGTCCGGTATGGTGGCGCGATCGCTGTAGCCTGTTGCGAACACAAATGGGATGCCGCGTCGAAGCAGTTCTTGCGCCAAGGGGACCGAGGTGCCTGTGCCTAGGTTCACGTCCAGGATTGCGATATGCGGATTGAAGTGCTCCAGACTGCGCAATGCTTCCGTCACAGATGGACGCGTCGTCACATTCGTCAGGCCGTGTTCCGCCAGGATGGCCTCCACGTCGGCAGCGATCAGCATCTGATCTTCCACGAGCAGAAGCTCGACGTGCGAAAGGTCCGGCTTGTTTTGATCCCCCTCGTCGTGCGCGGGTTCGACCAGTTGCCTCTCCTCGTCCTCCCCACCTGACTGGATGTGCGGTGAAGGTATACAGAAATAACCGTTCAGCCCGCTTTCGGCATACTCAATTCGACTCGTGCCTCCGAGCTCGTAGGAGACGCTGCGGCCAATGAGGACGCTGCCAAATCCACTTCGGACGGGTGCCGCCACCGGCGGACCACCGCTCTCCTCCCACCAAATCTCGCAACCGCCCAGCTCGGCCCTGCTCCACCGGACAGTCAGGCTTCCGCCCGACCGTGAGAGACCACCATACTTGGCGGCGTTAGTCGCCATCTCGTGCAATACGAGGGCCATCACTGAGAAGGATCGGGCGTCGAGCCAGACTGGAGGGCCGTGTAGAATGATCTTGCGACCGGCTGCTTGATAGGGGAGCAATTCCGCGTGGAGAAGATCGCGCAGCATGCCGCCGTCGCCGCTCCTGACGATCTGATCGTGGGCTAGGGAAAGCGCCTGGACTCTTCCTTTCAGCGACTCGATGTAACTCGCAATATCTTGTCCAGGGTCCACTGGACTTCCGATCAGCGACTTGATGACGGACAGGATGTTCTTGACGCGATGGTTGAGCTCCTCGTTGAGCATCCTCTGGCGGACGTCTGCCTTGCCGCGTTCATCCGCAATTAGCTCGTTGTGATGCAGGACGATCTCCACAAGCACTGCGCGAATGGCATCTGCAACCTCAAGATCGACGTCGGACCAAGGCTGCGCCTGATCCTGGACAGTCTCCTTCCAGACGGCAAAGCTCTTGCGCGGCGTCAACCGGTCCCCTAGCGGGCCGCTCTCATATTTCTTTTCCGGGTTGCCGGCCCAATCCAGCGTCTGGACCACTTCACGGCGGAAGAAGAACAGGTAGTCCCGCGACCTCTGCGATAGGGGAACCGCGATGACGCCGCAGGTGCCTTCGGAGAATGCACGTGCATCGGACAGATCCCGTGATAGCTGGTGCGTCTCCCATATTCTTCCGCCGGCCTTGTCCGCAAGGCGTTCTGCCAGGTCGGCGGCCCCTTCTCTGGAAGGTGCACTCCCTGCGGACGTCCAGACGCCTGAGAGCCAAAGCCCTACCCCGTCCGACGGTAGCATTGCGCCAAACTCATCCAGCGATGCACGCAGCAGTTCGCGGATGTCGGAGTGATGCGCAGCGGCCTGCAGGAAGCGGTCGAGCGCACCGCGGACCTCGCGGTTCTTCTCGGCGATTTCCTTCTGCTTCAGCGCACTGAGATGCAGCGAGAAGAACTCCCCAAAGGTTTCTGCCGCCACGCGTTGCGGCATCGAGAGCGCCTTTGGGGCGTAATGGTGACATGCGATCAACCCCCACAACTGGCCGTCGACGAGGATCGAGATCGACATGGACGCTGAGACACCCATGTTGCGAAGGTATTCGCAATGAATGGGCGAGACGCTGCGAAGATGTGCGTACGACAGATCGAGTGGCGTTTCCGCGTCATCGAGAGCAGGAACG
>DASYHX010000322.1:0-3863 GCA_035998065.1 Pseudorhizobium sp. | reverse complement strand
CCCGGTGTTCGGCGCGGCCTGCAGCATCGGGCAGGTCATCGGCGCGGCCGATCCATTTGATGCGGCCGTCCTCGCACAGGATCGCGGCATCTTCCATAATGCCGCAGCCCGGCTGTTGCGGCGCAAGCGTTGCCAGGCGGGCATGGGTCCATAGCGTACGGTGGTTCTTCACGCGGCCTCCCAGGTCAACTTGAGTTCACGGCCATTCTTGCGTGACCTTCCCATCATTCAGTTTAATGTATATACATAGAATGGTCTTTGGCAAGCGCCGGCTTCGTTCCACATAGGCGGGACCGGCGGACGATAACAAGCGGAGGGTAGCCGTGACGGTGATCCATGCAAAGCAGGCGCTTCTTTCCGAGGGATGGGCTCGGGACGTGCGGATCAAGCTGGCGGAGGGCAAGATTTGCGGGATCGAGCGTGAGGCCGACGCACAGCCGGCGGACGAGCGACACAACACCGTCGTGCCGGCAATCGGCAATCTCCACAGCCACGCCTTCCAGCGCGCGATGGCCGGCCTGGCTGAGATCCGCGGGCCCGGGGAGGACAGCTTCTGGAGCTGGCGGACGACCATGTACAAGTTCGCACTCACCATGACGCCAGATCACGTCGAGGCGGTCGCTGCGCAGCTCTACATGGAGATGCTCGAAGCCGGCTTCGCCCGCGTGGGCGAATTCCATTACCTGCACAATGATGCCGAGGGCGGCCACTACGGTGACATTGCAGAGATGGCCGCGCGGATTGCTGCAGCCTCAGTCGAAACGGGTATCGGCCTGACGCTTCTACCTGTCTTTTATGCCCATTCTGGCTTTGGCGGTCAGCCGCCGCTCGACGGCCAGCGTCGCTTCATCCACTCGCGCGACAGCTTTGGCCGATTGATGGAAAGGTGCGAGACGATCACCGCGTCTCTGTCGGGAGCGGTGCTGGGCGTTGCGCCCCACAGCCTGAGGGCCGTGACCGAGGAGGAACTGCGCGAGCTGGTTTCGCTCAATGGGTCGCGGCCAATCCACATCCACATTGCGGAGCAGACCAAGGAAGTCGAAGACTGTCTTGCCTGGTCGGGTGCCCGTCCGGTGGACTGGCTGTTCGACAATGTCGAGCTCAATAATCGCTGGTGCCTGATCCATGCGACCCATATGTCGGAGGTCGAGACCCGGCGGATGGCGCAAAGCGGCGCGGTGGCTGGCCTTTGCCCAATCACCGAGGCAAACCTGGGCGACGGTGTCTTCAACGCACCGACCTTCCTGGAGGAGAAGGGGCGCTTCGGCGTCGGCTCCGATTCCAACATCCTCATCTCGCTGCCGGAAGAACTGCGGATGCTGGAATATTCGCAGCGCCTGTCGCGCCGCGCGCGCAACGTGATAGCCGATGCCGGAGGGTCGACCGGGCGCAGGCTGTTCGAGTCTGCCTGCCGTGGCGCCGGGCAGGCCCTTCAGTCAGACACTGGGATCGATATCGGCGCCAGCGCCGACATGATTGCGCTCGACGTGCGTGGATCTCCCCACCTCCAGCAGGACCGTCTGTTCGATCACTGGATCTTCGCCGGGGGGGTCGCGGTCGACACTGTCTGGACAGCAGGCCGAAAGCGCGTGGAGGGTGGACGGCATGTAAAGCGCGATGCGATCTCCCGGAGGTTCAACCAGGTGATGAAGGAGCTTGCCCAGGCGTGAGGCTGGAACACCAGGAAAATTTCTTTAATGATCGAAGCATCGCCGGGTTACATCATCCCGACGGCTGAGAGGATTACGACAAATCGTGACGGATATCGGCGGCAGGACCCAGACGCTGCACCAGCGCATTTTAAACGACATCGAGGGCAATATCGTCTCCGGGCAGTGGCCACCCGGCCACCGGCTCCCCTTCGAGGTCGACCTGGCGGTTCACTACGGATGTTCGCGCATGACCGTGAACAAGGTGATGACACAACTGGCGAAATCGGGCCTGATCGAGCGCCGCAAAAAATCGGGTAGTTTCGTCACGCGCCCGCAGGCCCAGTCAGCGGTTCTTGAGATTGCCGATATCGAGCAGGAGGTGAGGTCGCTGAATCTGCGCTACGCCTTCAGGCTTGAGCGCCGGCAGGTGAGGAGTGCGACGCACGCGGATCTCCGCGCTCTGGAAACGAAGCAGGCAAAGGATGTTCTGGCCGTGGTTTGCAACCATTTCGCCGGTGAGCGGCCTTTCTGCGTGGAGGACCGCATCATCAACCTGGCCGCGGTTCCCGGTGCCACAGCCGAGAACTTCTCCGAAACGCCGCCGGGACGTTGGCTTTTGGAGGAGATCCCCTGGAGCGCTGCAGAGCACCGCATCCACGCGACTGCGGCAACGGCCGAGATGGCCGGGATGCTGGATATCGCGAAGGGTTCTCCATGCCTTCTGATCGAGCGGCGGACCTGGAGCGAAGCCGGGACGATCACTTACGTCCGCCTGACCTATCCCGGCGAAACACATTCCCTCATCGCTCGGTTCACTCCGGCGTCACGGTGAGCAGAGCAGGCTTGGGATGTTTCGGAGGATCTTCTACCGCTGCCCTTTGTCTTGCTGAGCTGCAAATCATCCGCACTTAGCCGCAACGACCAGTCCGGTTGCAGGGTTGGTCTCGATCGTCACCCGATCCTCGTTGAAGTCCTGTGTCACCATGTCGCCGGGCTGGATCTGGCGAACCGTTTTCGAGCCAGTCAGCTGCATCGCCTCTTCGTCTGTCGGCCTTTCTTTGCCGACAAGCTCTCGAGCGGCTTCAGCGCTGCAGGGTCTGGGTGTTTGCGAACTCGAATTGCCATCCGCACTGCATCCGGATATCACCAAAGCCATGCCGGCAAAAAGCATAGGGACGGGATATGGCGGTGCTTTCATTGGGGTTCTCCTTGTTGCGATGCTCCTACAATGAGCTCGGGCCTAGCCGTTTTTCGTGTCACTGCCACCATGCCGGGGCCGAATACATCTCGTGCCAGACACAGTTCTAGCTTAGGCGGGCGTCAGGACTCAGGTGGAGGAAGCCGGTAATGCAGCCGGACGCACCCTTGGTCGAACGTCTTTGCACTGATCAAGTTCGGGCTCGACCTGAAGCCGGTCGGCGGAAAAAGCGGACGGCCACCGCCTAGCAGCTCCGGGATGACATAGATCTGGATTTCATCAAGCGCGCCGCGTTCCATAAACGCCATCTGCAGCATCCCTCCACCCAGCATCCAGACATCACCATCATCGAGAGCACGAAGCTCGGCTATGAGGTCATCTACATTGTCTCTGATCTCAAGTGAGCCTTTGGAATTATCGATGGGTGTTGACGTCACGACAATCACCCGGTGCTCGCCATAGGGCCAAGGTGTGGGATCCTTCGCAAGGAAGTCGTAGGTGCCGCGACCCATAACGATCGTGCGAATGCTCTTTACGAAGATGCGGTAATCATGCTCACCCAGATCCATTCCTTCGTACTTGAACAGCCAGTAAAGCTCGTCGTTCTTGTCTGCAATGAAGCCATCCAGACTCGTTGCTATGTACCCAACAATCTTTGCCATCAATGCTCTCTTGAATAATAACCGAATGAGCGTTTATATATTGTCATGACAAGACGCAAGAAGATCTCCGATGAACAGGTTCTAGGCGCCTTGTTCGAGCTGATGATGAAGACAGGACCCGATGGGTTGACCTTTGCGCGTGCGGCCCAGGCCTCGGGCTTGGCTGCGGCAACTCTGGTGCAGCGCTACGGAAACCGTGAGGGCATGGTCGAGGCGATCCTTCTGCAGGCTTGGGACCGTTTGGATACGGATACGAAGGCCGCAGACGACGAAGAGGAACTATCGCCTGAGGGAGCCATCAAGCTTCTGTTGCGCCTTATGCCTCCGAATACGGCCGAACGTGATGCCACT
>DASYHX010000297.1:0-1822 GCA_035998065.1 Pseudorhizobium sp. | reverse complement strand
CAGGGACTAACGGTCGAGATGAGTGCGCCCCTTGCCCAGATACAGCAGGGCTGAGGGCGGCAGAACGAAGCGAATGGGTCAGTCACAGCCGTTGTCGCGCCACCCGGTGCTTATTATCGAGGACGAGCCGATCCTGCGAATGGAGGCGACCGACATGGTCGAGCGCGCCGGGTTCGAGGCGATCGAGGCGAAGGATGTCGATGAGGCGATCAAAATCCTTGAGACGCGCACCGATATCAGGGTCGTCTACATGGACCTCGATATGCCCCGGGGCGTGAAAGGCATCGAGATCGCGGCGTGCATCCGCGACCGTTGGCCTCCGATCGAGATCATCCTGACGGCCGCCAGCTTCAGCAAGGCGGACCTGGACCTCCCCGTGCGGGCGGAGTTCTTCTCCAAGCCGGTCCGTCACAGGGAGATTGTCGCCGCCATGCGCCGCATGGCGCATCACGCTGCGGCCTGACGGAATCAGAGCGGCCGTCGTTGCTCCATAGTCTGGAGGCTCACGGCATCCTGGCTGGCCTCGTGGCGGGCAAGCATGTCACTCGCGCGCTGAGTCGCTTCCCTGGTATCCCCGGACAGCTTCTTCACTTCCGTCGCGACCACGGCAAAACCGCGGCCCGCGTCACCTGCCCTTGCCGCCTCGATGCTGGCGTTGAGGGCAAGGAGGTTACTTTGTCCGGCGATCTGCGTGATGTCGGATACGATCGCGCCGAGCTCCACCATCGTGTCCTGCATTGCGGCCTGGTTCGCCAGCAGTGCGCGCTCCAGCATCACCTGCCGCGTCACGTCGGAGGCCACCTTGAGGACGCGCTGAATCACGCCGTCCTGATCGAAGATCGGGTTGTAGGTCGCCTGCATCCAGATTTCCGACCCGTCAGCACGACGGCGGGAGAACTCGCCCTGCTCGAATTCGCCGCGCCGAAGCTCGGCCCAGAATAGCTCGTACTCGGGCGACGCTGCATAGGCCGGATCACAAAGCGTGCGATGGTGCTGCCCCAGCAGACCGCCCAGCTCGAACCCCATCAGTGATAGGAACCGGCCGTTCGCCCAAGTGATGAAGCCTGCGGTATCGAACTCGATTACCGCCTGCGATCGGCAGATCGCTTCCCAAGCCGCCCGGCAATAACCGTCGCTCGGAACGTGATTGTCGAAATTTGGCGTCATTTCCCGTTAGGTTAGGGGCAGTTACGCACCTTATGCAAACGGATGTTGCGCTTGCGTCATTCTACGGCAGCATCTCTCGGACGGTGTAGAAGGCTGGTTAGGGGCCATGCGTAGACAGCTTTCATCAAGACTTCGAGCCTAAACTTCCGCACATCACCTACTTCGTTTAATATAGGCCTGACCTCACCAAATGCAGGCAGGAGGAGAGCTGCACCGTCGCATACCTCGCCTGAAAGCGGCGTGTTTGCAGCGCTGCCCTCGCATGAGCATGTAACTGGGGTAAGGAATGACAGTCCGGCGCATATATTGCCTGACTCGTAGAAGATCATGTTGCAACAGGTGAACTAAACGGCCTGTCTTCATCAACTCGCAACAGCGGACCCGCTTGTGGCATCTTGTCCTCACACCGCGAGGCGACAGGATAATACGAGCCAACGGCTGGTTCGCCGTACCACTCGAACTTGCCAACGGCGCTGTGTCGCCAGAAGAAACGCCTGCTGCAGCCGGTCGGCATGCTGCGCGAAATCCGGATAGTCGACGCGGTGATGCGCCAGGACGAGTACGCCTCCGGGGCGGAGCGCGGCAACAAGATCGGGTAGCGTCCGCGCTCGTGGTGTAATTTCCCGGTGTAGATGACGGTGTATGCCGGGGTGGG
>DASYHX010000265.1:0-9317 GCA_035998065.1 Pseudorhizobium sp. | reverse complement strand
CACGCCGATGATCGAGGAGATCTGGTTCGACGACTGTTCGATCTTGCCCATGGCGTCGACGGCATTGGCAACCACCGTGCCGGACTGGCGGGCATTCTCGTTGGCCTGGATCGCCACCGTGCGAGCCTCTTCGGCGCGCTTGGAGGAATTGGCGACATTGGTGGTGATCTGGTCGAGTGCGGCGGCGGTTTCTTCCAGCGAGGCCGCTTGCTGCTCGGTGCGCTTCGACAGGTCCTCGGCACTCTGACTGATCTCGCGCGAGCCCGAGTCGATCGAGCTGGTGGATTCGGCAACCGATGTCATCGTTTCCTTCAGCTGCACGACGGCGCGGTTGAAGTCTTCCCGCAGGCTCTCGAACTCCTCGGCGAATGACTGCGACAGCTGGAAGGTCAGGTTGCCGGCAGACAGTTGCTTCAATCCATCGGCAAGACCCGAGGTCGCTTGCGCCATGGCCTCGGCACGAACGCGTTCCTGCTCGGCCGTGCGGCGGCGCTCTTCTTCCGACTGGTTGCGCTGATGCGCGGCTTCCTGTTCGAGCTCCCGTGTCTTGACCGCATTGTCCTTGAAGACCTGCACGGCACGCGCCATGGCGCCGATCTCGTCTGCGCGTATAAGATGGGGGACATCTACGGCGGTATCTCCGCCCGCAAGCTTTTCCATCACACCTGTCATCTCCCCCACGGGGCGAACGACGACACGCGACAGAAGCAGTGCCAGTGTCGCAATCATCAACAGCACACCCACGATTGTCGCAATTGCGGCTGCGACGCGGAAATCGCTGACACCGGAATAAGCGATATCACGGTCAATCTGCACGCCTAGGTACCAATCGGAGCGCGGCAGGCCCTTGATCGGTAGGAAGCTGACAAGCACGTCCGTCCCTGCAAAGCTGCTTTCCGAGATGCTGTTGTCCAGCACCGGAGTTCTTTCCGGAAAAGCTTCCTTCAACGTCTTGGTCACGAGTTTGTCGTCGCGATGAACGAGGATTGTGCCATCCTGCCTGACCAAGAATGCAGATCCCTTGCCTCCCATGTCGATAGACTTGACCATCTCCACCAGAGACACCAGCGAGAAATCGGAGGCCGTAACGCCAACCAGTTTTCCGTCCTTTTTGACGGGCATCGCTGAGCTGATGATCAAGTTGCCGGTGGATGCGTCATTATAGGGATCAGTCAGCACCATCTTGTCCGCCTTCACGGCGTCCTGATACCAAGGGCGCTTTCGAGGATCATAGCCCTCGGGAAGAGACTGTGCAGGTACGGTGGTGAAGACACCCTGCTCATCGCCCATGTAGGTCGACATGAACTCGCGAAGCAGCACCGGATTGTCAAATGCCGATGTCAGCGCAGATGCGTCCGGTGCCTTGGCGGCGGCATTGGCGGCCAGTTCGGTCAGCATGACTCGCGCACCCAGCCAGTTAGAGATGCTCTGTGCCGCCTGCATGCCGGACGAGGCAACCTCCGCTTTTACGGTAGCAGCCGCAGAGTCTCGTTGCAGGCTGTCGATGTAGAGAGAGAAGCCGGAAAAGGTGGCTGCAACGACCAAAGACGCCGCAGCGAGGATCTTGGTCATCAGGGGCAGGCGGGTGAACATTGTCAACTCCACGATAAGTTTTGTGAGCGTTTGTTCACCCTTGGTAAAACACCATCTCCTAATTCCTGGTGAAGGCTGGTGTCGCATCGATGTTAAGAAATGGTGGGTGGCTCATCGGCGATAGTCGCATGCTATAGCGAGGCGCCACATCGACTGCCCTACGGCATCCGGTTACGCAATGAGGCAAGTAAGACTGGCGGCCTCCCTCTTTGATGGAGGCTCACCAGTATTTAACGGCCTGCGCTGCAGCCTCAACCCTCCAGTGAAAACCTTCCCCGCCGTCAGCTTCGCGCCAGCCGCGTGGGCCATGGTGCAACCGGGATCATCTGCCGGAATCGGGTTGCCATGTCGTTCTTGCCTCAGTCTCTGCGCAAAATTCTGTCGTTCGCCGTCGCCGCGGCCGCAACGGCATTCTTGAGCGGCTGCATCCTGGTCACCGATACGAGCCGCATGGATCCCGATGTCTTCGTCCAGGAAACGGCGCCGGTCTTCTACATCCCGCCCTATGCGGATCCGCCCTCAAATCAGCCGCCGCCGATGCCCAATGGGATTCCGCACAGGCGCCAGCTCTACCCGACTCACTTCCATCAGACCTACCGCCAGACCTACGGCATGCCGGTTTCCAATCCCGTGCATCGGACCATGTACGGCACGATCAGAGACGACGGTCGAACACTGCCGGCCATCCCCTATTCGCGCATTGACCCGCGCTTCCTGCGCCAGGAAGTGTCGTACCAGACGCAGGAACCGCCGGGCACCATCGTGGTCGATACAAAACAGAACTACCTCTATCTCGTGCAGGCTGGCGGCAAGGCGATCCGCTATGGCGTGGGTCTCGGCAAGGACGGTTTCGGCTGGTCCGGCCGCGGCGTCATCCAGTGGAAGGCGAAGTGGCCACGCTGGACGCCGCCGAGCGACATGGTGGCCCGTCAGCCGGAACTGCGGCAGTTCGCGGCCGCGGAGGGTGGTGCCAATCCCGGTCTGAACAACCCGCTCGGCGCACGCGCCCTCTATATCTTCAAGGATGGCAAGGATACGCTCTACCGTGTCCATGGGACGCCTGACTGGCAGTCTGTCGGCAAGGCGACTTCATCCGGCTGCGTGCGCATGCTGAACCAGGATGTCATCGACCTCTACGATCGAGTCCCGGCTTCGGCACCCATTGTCGTGCTGTAAGCGGTCGGGAACCGCGCCTCACGGGAACGTGCCTTCCGCTGGTCCGCCTGCTGGCATAGGAATGCGTTAGCCATAGCGTGACAGGCAACTGCGCCAGCGGTACACGAGCGGAACCATTGCGGTTCCATTGCCGTTGATGGACAAGTCAAAAAAAGAAATCGGGCGGTTTCCCACGATGAACAGCAATACATTCTATTCCCGTCGGGGCGTTCTTGCGCTTCTTGCGGCGGGCACGGCTTCGACGCTGGCCGGTTGTGCCTCCAGCGGCTCGCCGCGTTCCATGTCCGCCACACCGGTGGCCTTTGCTCCGGCGCCTGAACTTCGGGCCGGCCGTTCAGCTGAGCTCGACGCCATGTACGGCTCGGTGGTGGACGGCGGCTTCGTCATCCCTGCAGTGCCATATTGGGAAATCAACCCGCGCTACTATCGGCAGCGGGTGAGCGACCCTACGGGCGAGCGTCCTGGTACTGTGGTCGTCGACACTGCATCCCGCTTCCTGTACCTGGTCGAGCCAGGCGGCACCGCGATGCGGTACGGCGTCGGCATCGGGCGGGAAGGATTCGCCTGGGAGGGTGCGGGCGTCATCGAATGGCGTCAGAAGTGGCCGAAGTGGACGCCGCCTGCCGAGATGATCGCGCGTCAGCCGCAGCTTGCTCGATACTCCGCCGAGAATGGTGGCCAGCCGCCAGGCCTCGACAACCCGCTCGGGGCCCGCGCGCTCTACATCTTCCAGGGCGGCAAGGACACGCTGTACCGCCTGCATGGTTCGCCGGAATGGAGGTCCATCGGCAAGGCCGTGTCTTCCGGCTGCGTCCGTCTGATGAACCAGGATGTCATAGACCTTTACGAACGCGTGCCGGAAAATGCCCGCATCGTCGTCTGGCAGTAAGTTGGCTATTCAGCAGGCTGCTCCCGCAGCAGCCTGCTTCTGATCTCGTGCAGCCCGTCCCGCAAATCCTCCATTTCCTCCAGGCTGCAGCCGGCGGCGGCGCCGATCGCTTGCATCACGCCTGCGGCCTCGCGGCTGAGGGTCTTGCCCTTCTCCGTCAGGACGATCCGCACCTGCCGCTCGTCCTGTTTGTTGCGCAGACGCTCCACCAGTCCCGCCTGCTCGAGCCGCTTGAGGAGAGGCGAGAGGGTCCCGGAATCCAGCCCCAGCCGCTCGCCGATCGCCTTAACCGCCTGACCGTCCTCCTCCCACAGTGCCAGCATCACCAGATACTGCGGATAGGTAAGCCCCAGAGGCTCCAGCAGCGGCTTGTAGGTGCGCGTGAAGGCATGGGCTGCTCCGTAGATGGCAAAGCATAGCTGCGCCTCCAGCCGGGGAGGCTCTCGCGTCTTTTCGCTCTTGGTTTGCCTTTTCCGCATCTCGATCCTGACATCATCCGCCCGTGGCCTATCTCCCCAGTATCGGTGATGTCGTTCCAGAAAACAATGCGCAATGCTATTGCCCAAAATTAAATTGCGCGCTACGTAAATGGACGTGGTTCAACCCGAGGAGTTCAAACATGGCAATTCTCTACACGACCAAGGCATCCGCCACCGGTGGCCGTTCTGGCCGGGCCGTTTCCGAAAACGGCGTCCTCGACGTGACGCTGACCGTGCCGAAGGAGCTCGGCGGCGACGGCGCTACCGGCACCAATCCAGAGCAGCTTTTTGCTGCCGGCTATTCCGCCTGCTTCCTCGGCGCGCTGAAGAACGTCGCCGGTAAGGAGAAGGTGACGATCCCGCAGGACGCGAAGGTCACGGCGACTGTCGGCATCGGCCCGCGCGATGATGGCACTGGCTTCGGAATCGAAGTATCGCTGTCGGTCGATATCCCTGGGATGGACCGGGCGCAGGCAGAGGATCTGGTGGCCAAGGCGCACATCGTCTGCCCCTACAGCCATGCCATGCGCACCTCGACGGAAGTTCCTGTCTCGGTCGCCTGAGGGCGGGGAGGCAGTTCCAGGCTTTTTGCCGCCATCGATGGAGCGTCGCGTCTGGCTACCTGATGGTGGCCAGCGTCCGCCGCAACGGATCCATGTCGTCGCCAAGTTCCCCATCCAGTTCCCCATGCACCCGTTGCCAGATCGGCACTGCTGACGAAAGAAGGGAGTGACCCTCTTTCGTCAGCTTCATCAGCCGGCTGCGTTTGTCGTCCGGGTGAGGAAGCGTCTCCACCAGCCCGCGTCGCTCCAGGACCTTCACGGCAGCCGTCAGCGTCGTCCGGTCCATAGCGAGCAGCTCGGCAACCGGCCCCATGGGTGCCGGCTGCGGGCGGTTGAGCGCCATCATGAGTGAAAACTGCCCATTGTTGATCCCGAGCGGCTTCAGCGCATTGTCGAAGCGGCGGGCTAGGGCGCGGGCGGCGCGCTGAACGTGCAGGCACAGGCACGTGTCACGGACATGGAACGTTGTGGAAAAGGGAATCGGCATGCTGTTTGACATGTGCTATATATGTTGATATCAACGTAAATGTCAAGTCACAGGAGGATGAGCATGAACGCGATTGCTTCGCCGACCAATGCAGTGGTCTCTCGGGAGGAGTGGCTCAAAGCCCGCCGGGAACTCCTGAAGCTCGAGAAGGAGGAAACACGCCTACGCGACAAGGTGCGGGCTGAGCGGCGGGCCCTGCCGTGGGTGAAGATGGACAAGGACTATGTCTTTCAGGCGCCGGACGGCGAAAAGCGTCTCGCCGACCTCTTCGACGGCCGCAGCCAGCTGATCGTCTACCACTTCATGCTAGGCCCCGACTGGGATGCCGGCTGCACCGGCTGCTCCTTCCATTCGGATCACATCGACGGAGCGCTGCCGCATCTGAATCATCACGATGTCACCTATGTTGCAGTCTCGCGTGCACCGATCGAAAAGATCGAAGCCTACCGAAAGCGCATGGGCTGGAAGTTCCCCTGGGTCTCGTCCTACGGCTCGGACTTCAACTTCGACTTCCACGTTTCCTTCACGCCGGAGGATTTGGCGAAGGGGAGCGTTCGCTACAACTTCACCGAGATTCCCCGCGAGCAGGCACACGATGAACTCCCAGGCCTCTCCGCCTTCTACAAGAACGAGAAGGGGGAGATCTTCCACACCTATTCAACCTATGCTCGCGGTGGTGAAGAACTCATCGGCACATTGATGATCCTCGATCGGGCGCCGTTTGGTCGCAACGAGGAAACGACGATGAACTTCGTCAAGCGTCACGACGAATACGAGCAGGCGCTCGAAGCTTCGTCCTGCTGCAACTAGCAGGGCACAAGATCCGAACCATGAGGAGGACAGGCATGGGAATGGAAATGGCCAAGCCGCAGGCCGAGCACGGGTTCCTGGAAAAGCTTCTCGGGCGCTGGGAGGTGACCGCCAAGGACATGGGCGATGCGGGCATCTGGATTGAGCAGGTTCGCTCGCTGCACGGCCTGTGGTTTGTCGCGGAGGGCAACGGTCAGATGCCGGGCGGTGGTGCTGCCACCACGGTGCTGACCCTTGGTTACGATCCGGACAAGGGGACGTATGTCGGCAGCTGGATCGGCTCCATGATGGCCCACATGTGGGTTTACGAGGGCGAGGTCTCTGCCGACGGCAATACCCTTAGCCTCTACACCACCGGACCCGATTTCGAAGAGCCGGGCAAGACAGGGGAGTATCGCGAGCAGATCATCTTCACGGATGCTGACCATCGCATCTTCAACTCCAGCGCCAAACAGCCGGACGGAAGCTGGAAGCAGTTCATGGAAGCTCATTATAGCCGCGTGTCCTAGAGCAGGTCGCGCATGAACACAGCCCGCAAAGGCCGGGCAGAGGAGGTCGAAAATGCTGCAGACTGCGACGCACACGAAAAGCGAAACCCACGGCAAGTTCATCTGGTGCGAACTGATGACGTCGGATACGGAGGCGGCTGGCCGCTTCTACGCTTCGATCTTGGGCTGGTCTCTCAACACCATGCCGATGGGGGAGGAGGAGGCCTACTACCTCTTCCAGATCGGCGAGGGCGACAAGTGCCCCGGCATTGGAGGCATGATGAAGATTCCCGCCCAGATTGCTGGCAGCGTGCCACCCAACTGGAGCGGCTATGTGTGCGTGGATGATGTCGATGAGACGGCCCGCGCGTTCCACGAGAACGGCGGAACGGTCCATCGGCAGCCGGATGACATTCCGGGCGTTGGCCGCTTCGCCGTTGTGGCCGACCCTCATGGAGCCGTTATCAACATCATGACGCCGCAGCCGATGCAGGACATGCCGGCGGCCCCGCCGGAAGGCTCGCCCGGTACCGTCGGATGGAACGAACTCTACGCGGCCGACCTGGGTGAGGCGTTCGCCTTCTACGAGCGGATGTTCGGCTGGACGAAGGACCACGACTACGACATGGGTTCCATGGGGCCCTACCGGATCTTCGCCCAGCACGGAAAACCGGCGGGCGGAATGATGAAGCGGCCTGACGGCATGCCGGCACCGTGCTGGCTCTATTACTTCAACATCGCAGGTCTTGATGCAGCTCTGGAACGAGTTCGGCAGGGCGGGGGGCAAGTGGTTCACGGACCCTCGGAAGTTCCCGGAGACAGCTGGATCGCCCATTGCCTCGATCCGCAAGGTGCCATGTTCGGCCTTGTCTCCACGCAGAGGTGAAGCTCAGCGGGCTGGCGGACCTAAAACCGTTAAAGCTGGGTTCATGTAGCCACCGTTACCCTGTATTGATGAAGTCCGTGTCGCCTCTGCACGGGCGATGCCAGAAAAATAGGTGACGATGCGCAGGATCAGGCTGATGGTGGTGGGCCCGCCATCCTTTCTACCCCCACTCGTACGCCGTGCGTGGAACGGCGCAGGTATCGAACTGCAAGGTCCGGTCGCAGCCACCGACTTGGCGGCGGCGCTGTCGACGTCACGGGCGGATGGCGCTGTCATCGACGTGGACTACGACGCGCCGACGCTTCTGAACGTCGTGGAGCTGCTGGACATGCTCGGGGTTCCGGCATTGTTTGCGTCTGCCCGGCCCGACACTCGAGGCGGCTTCACCTTCTCGCAGCAGCCCACCACCATCAATGCCATCGTTAACCAGCTGCTCGGTGCCAACGAGATCACCCTCCAGTAACATCGGTGTCATCAAATTGGTTGTTGATCTGTTAAGATTTGAGCCTATGGTTATCGATATGTGGCGCCATCCCGACGCTCACTGCGCCATACACGGGAGGAGCACGAACATGTCGTTAGATAGGCACTTCTATCCCGAAATATTGTCGTCGAGCGATCTTCGGATCCTGCACGACACCGTCCGTGACCTTCTGGAAGCGGGCCACCAATGCCATCACGAACGTGATCCGGAGCAGGTCGCCAAGATCGTACTCCGACTGTATCGCATAGGCCTGACGGAGCAGGCAAAGCTGACGGATCTGGCGGCCTTGATGTCCGATCAAGAGGCCGGCCTCCGGCACGCCGGCTAACGCTGCAGGCGCAGGCAAAGATATCTCTGCCTGCGAACGGAACGATATCGTCGTCTTGAGAATTCACCCCGGTATACGGGAGTTTCTTCATGACCAAGAATGACGTTCTTAGCGGCCTCGAGGCAGACGTGCTTCATCAGGTTCCGGCGCTGCGCAATTTTGCGCGCCGGTTTTACCCTAACCCCAGCGACGTCGATGATCTTGTGCAGGAAACGCTGGTTCGGGTCTTTGCCAACCTGGACAAGTTCAGGCCGGGCACCAGCCTCAAGTCCTGGATGTTCACGATTATGCGCAACACGTTCTGTACCCGCTATGGGCAGGCCAAACGCGAATTTGTGGGCGTCGAAGACTGTGCATCTCTGCAACGCGCCATCGAAGCGCCGCAGGAATGGTCGGTTCGGGCGCTGGAATTTCGCGAGGCGCTGGCCACGCTTCCGGACCACTATCGCGATGCCTTCGAGACGGTGCTGATGCGCGGCGAAAGCTATGAAGAAGCCGCATCGCACTGCGGTTGCCCGATCGGCACGATCAAGAGCCGCGTAAACCGGGCACGTTCAGCCATTCTGAAAACCATGGGCGAGGACGGCGCAGACGGCGCGATGGTGATCCGTTAGTAGTCCAGTGTTGGACAGGGGAGGCAAGCGCTTGATGCCGGCGCTGCGGCGGCTATGTTGCCTGCCATGAGAATCCTGGTCCCCAACCCGACAATCAAGCCTCGTTTTCACAGCTTTCGAGATCTCCTTCGGCGGGTCGAGCAGGGGCGTGATGCGATGGCGCTTCGCTGGCAGGCGCTCTTCGGAATCGTCGATCTTGCCATCCTCGCATTCTTCCTCTTTGGACCCTATCTGCGTTCCGGCCGGTCCTACCTGATCATCGACTACATCGTAGCGGTCTGGATCGGGGGCGAGCTCCTTCTGCGCATCATCGCCGCGCCGTCATGGAGAGCTCTCCTCCGACGGCCGATGACCTGGATCGATATCGTCATCCTGGCAACCCTGCTGTTCCCGCACACGCTCTACAATTTCGCATTTCTGCGAGCCATGCGCCTCTGGGCCATAGGAAACAGCACGCTTCTGCGGGTGGGCCTGCGTCGCATGGGCTATCCGCATGTCCTCGACGTGGTGCGCGCGCTGA
>DASYHX010000123.1:0-3173 GCA_035998065.1 Pseudorhizobium sp. | reverse complement strand
GCATCTTTGGGCTCGGTAGCATCTACATGCCTGTCTTCGATGACGGACGACAAATAAGTTGCGTTGCTACCGAGGTTTTCGTCGATGATGCGGTGCTGGAACATGGCCCCGACGGCGTGCGAGCGCAGATCGACGTCGGCGTGGTTGATGTGGATGGGAAAGTCGCCAAGGGTCGCTTACGGAGAGGACGAAATCCAGTCGGCGTGACGTTCGAACTGCTGGTGGTAAGTCTTGACGACCCACACGTCTCCTCCAGGGGCGAGTCATAAAAAACAAGTGGCTGACCACTGTCGGCCTGGGCAGAGAGCTCTGCGTCTCGATGGCATAAGCGACTGTCGGGTGAATGAGGCAGGACCCTTGGCAGGATGACAGGCGTCGGGCAACGCCTATTTTCGGCGTTCACTCCCTCCAATCATCCGCTCACGCACATGGCAGCATAACTTGGCTCCGTCGAAAGCGGCAGGCGATTGAAGCCGTGCAATCCAGTAATATGCGGATGATACCGCGTCACGTTCACTTCAATTCACCGTTCAGCCATGCGGTCGCTGCCGTCGACGAGAGGGACAAGCTCGCCGGGGGATGAAGAGGACAGGTGGATGGTAACTGTTCGACATGGATCCGTCACAAAACTGTTATGCGGGCGCGATAGAGGGGTGCCGACGCCGAAGCGTCAAACCGAATTCTCAGGGGAGAAAATCATGAAGAAGTACCTTGGAAGCTGCGCAGTCGTCGCACTCATGCTGGCTACGACGGGCACTGCCGCGGCTCGCGATCAGATCCAGATCGCCGGCTCCTCGACCGTCCTGCCGTACGCCTCAATCGTTGCCGAAGCCTTCGGCGAGAACTTCGAACATCCGACTCCTGTCGTCGAATCCGGTGGCTCTGGCGCCGGCCGCAAGAAGCTCTGCGAAGGTGTTGGCGAAAACACCATCGACATCGCCAACTCCTCCTCGCGCATCAAGCAGTCGGACATCGATAACTGCAAGGCCAATGGCGTTAACGAGATTCAGGAAGTCCGCATCGGCTACGACGGTATCGTCTTCGCTTCGGACATCAACGGCCCTGCATACAAGTTCACGCCGGCCGATTGGCATGCAGCTCTTGCTGCCAAGGTTGTCAAGGACGGTCAGCTTGTCGACAATCCGAACAAGAATTGGAGCGACCTTCGTTCGGATCTTCCCGAGCAGCCAATCCTTGCCTTCATTCCAGGAACGAAGCACGGCACCCGCGAAGTTTTCGACGAGAAGGTTCTTCTTGCCGGCTGCGAAGAAAACGGGACGATGGAAGCTCTGAAGGCTGCCAACAACGGCGATGAAGATGCAGCCGAAGAGGCCTGCATGGATCTTCGCACGGATGGCGTTTCCGTTGACATCGACGGCGACTACACGGAGACGCTGTCTCGCATCGACGCCAACAAGAACGCCATTGGTGTTTTCGGTCTGTCCTTCTACCAGAACAACACCGACAAGCTGCAGGTCGCCACGATGAGTGACGTGGAGCCGTCCGTCGAGACCATCGCGTCTGGTGACTACCCCGTCTCCCGTCCGCTGTACTTCTACGTGAAGAATGCGCACCTGGACGTCATTCCTGGTCTGCAGGAATACGTCGAGTTCTTCGTGTCGGACGAAATGGCTGGTCCGGACGGCCCGCTGGCCCAGTACGGCCTTGTGTCGGATCCGGAGCTTGCCAAGACGCAGGAAGCCGTTAAGAACCGCACCCCGATGGGTCCGCTGAACTAAGTCCAGTCTTTCTCCTGGCGGCGCGCTATGGTTGCGCCGCCAGGATTTCCTCGTTGAAGGATATATGCCAGATGAGCGTTGGCAGCATTGTTTTGGTTCTCCTCGTGCTTGCCGTGATCGGCTACTTCCTCGGCAGAGGCCGCGCTCTGTCTGCGGCCAAGCGCGATCACGTCAAGCTTCATTCGCTTCCCGGCTACTACGGACAGACCGTCGCTCTTTTCGTGGCGGTCCCTGCGTTTCTCCTGCTGATCGCCTGGCTCTTCATCCAACCTGTGCTGATCGAAAGCCGTGTCAACGAGATGCTGCCGGACAGCGTCATACCCGAGGGTGGGGCACGCAGCCTGGTCATGGCGGATGTCCGCCAGATCGCTGGTGGACTTGATGCCGTCCTAACCCGCACGGAGCTGACGGAAGAGGCCCTGGATGACGGGAGAGTAGACGTCTCCAACGTCAGGGCGAGGCTTGCCGAGGTGGGTGTCGCGTTGGGCAGTGACGTGCCTGCAGAGGTCTACGAGGCCGCAAAGACCTATCGCCGAAGTGCTGACACCGGCAATCTGCTGATGGCAATTGCTGTCATCGGAACGGCACTGGGTTTGGGCGTCTGGGCGCTGATGCGGATCAGCCCGAAGATGCGGGCACGCAACGTAAGCGAGAACTTTGTCCTGGCGCTGCTGATCGGCTCGTCGACCATCGCGATCCTGACGACCGCGGGCATCGTTGCCTCGCTCGTTTTTGAAACAATCAACTTTTTCAAGATGTATCCGGCGTCGGAGTTCTTCTTCTCCACCGTATGGAACCCTCAGTTTCGCGGTGGCTCCGAGCTTGGCATATGGCCGCTGCTGTGGGGAACCCTCTACATCTCCTTCGTCGCGCTCCTTGTCGCCGTGCCGATCGGGCTGATGATTGCTATCTATCTTGCGGACTACGCCAGCCAGTCGCTTCGCAGTTTTGCGAAGCCTGCGATCGAGATCCTCGCCGGCATTCCAACGATCGTCTATGGCCTCTTTGCGCTGATCACCGTGGGCCCGTTTCTGCGTGACTGGATAGCGCAACCGCTGGGCCTCGGGAATTCGTCGTCCTCGGTCCTGACCGCAGGCCTGGTGATGGGCGTCATGATCATCCCCTTCGTCAGCTCACTTTCCGACGATATTATCAATGCCGTTCCGCAGGCCATGCGCGACGGGTCCTATGCGATGGGGGCAACTCAATCGGAAACGATCAAGCGGGTGATCCTGCCAGCCGCGCTGCCCGGTATTGTCGGTGCGATCCTGCTTGCTGCGAGCCGCGCGATCGGTGAAACCATGATCGTTGTTCTGGGCGCTGGCGCTGCTGCACGGCTCGACCTCAATCCTTTCGAGGCGATGACGACGGTGACCGTCAAGATCGTCAGCCAATTGACAGGCGATACCGAGTTCGCCAGCCCCGAAACGCTTG
>DASYHX010000116.1:0-8765 GCA_035998065.1 Pseudorhizobium sp. | reverse complement strand
TGTTCGCTCATCTCTCACCCCCGATACGCAGTATCTCTCCACAACTCGGAAGCGAGCAGGAAGTTCCGGAAGAAGATGAAGATAGTTTGCCCGCCGATGGTTCAGCCGTCGTTGGTGGAATTGAGCTCCTGCGGCCGGATGCCGTCGTCGGCACCATAGGTGCGCAAGCGGACGCCTGGGCCTGCGCCCGGATTGTCCTCACCCGCTGAGAGAAAGAGAATGCCCTTGTGCTCCAGCGCCAGTCGAAGCCGCTCCGCCACCGTTTGATCGCTGGAGTTTGCACTCTCGGCTGTCGTGATGTCGTGGATCGAGAGACCGGTCACTTCGGCGAGGTCGTCTACCGAAAGCCCGATCATGGCGCGCCCGGCGCGCAGTTGTTGTCCTGTCAGCATGTCCGCTCATTTGGCGCAGCCGAAACCGAAGTCAAGCTGCGCGCTCTTGGCCGTGTCGGCGCCAGTGGCGCTGCTCTAGAGCGATACATCCCCAGACGATACCGAGAAGGAGGTAGAAATGGCGCCAGTGATCGGTGTCGATGACGTTGCCGATCAGGCAGTGGCCGAGGATGACGATCCAGCTGATCATCAGGAATGGCTGCCAGGGCCTTTCGCGCAGGAGATAGCGGAAACCCAACGCCAAGGTCGAGCAGATCATGACGAGGTATGTCACGAACCCAAGCCAGCCATATGTGGTAAGGGATTTCAACCAGATGTTATGTTCGTCCTCCCCATACATTTTGCCAAGCGCCATCGGCCCGATGCCGAGCGGGCGTTCCATGGACAAGAGAAAGCCGATCTTGTGCCGCTCGAAACGTCCCATGCGAGCGCCGTCGTAATCCTGGACCAGCTTCGCGCGCGTCGTGAACAGATTGGAGACCTGCTCCGATTGCAAAGCGATCACGAGGGCGACCCCCAGCAGCAGCAGCGCCGTCACGGACAGGACCAATATTCTCATTCGAAACGCGGGTGTACGCTCCTTGAGCAGCATGATGACGATCAGCATCAGCCCACTGAAGGCAAGCAGGCCCCAGGCCGCGCGGGAGAATGACAGAAAGACGCCGAGCACGAGCACGAGCAGGCCAAGGATCGGCAAGGGCGAACGGATGAGTTCCCCCGTCAACAGCCGGTGCATGAGGTAGAGGATTGGGGCGATCAGATAGGGACCGAAAACGTTGGGATCCTGGAAAGCGCCCATAGCGCGGTCGTAGCGGGTAAAGGCGGCTGCGCCTGGGAAGGCATGAAAATAGCCGAGGATGCCGAGAAGGGCCGTGATGATGGCAGCGGCAACCCATGACTTGAAGATGAGCGAGAGGCGCTGGTGGCGGCTTTCCACGACGGCCGCGATGAACACAGACGTCAGCGCAAGAAAGATGGAGACAGCCGCATAAAGAGGGGCCCCCGTCATGTCCTTCATGACGATGATTGCGAGCAGCCCCCCGACATTGAACACAAGCAGCATGGCGAGCAGGAGGCCAACGGTCCGCGACATTGTAAGCCCGAGCAAGAACCAGACCCCGATCTGGACCGCCATGATCAACTCGTAAGGGGCGGGCTCCGACATCACGAAACCGGATGAAAACACGCCGAGTGAAATCATGGCCGAGCCTAGCAGCGTGACAGCTGCAAGTTTTGGCTTGAAGCCCCATTGATCGTCAGCAACGGCAGTCAATAGGCGTTTTCCGCGTTCAGCAGCCGGAATGGCGTCAAGCACAGGATCTTCAGGTCGAACAGCAAGGACCAGTTTTCAATGTATTGCAGGTCATAGGCGGTGCGCATCCGGATCTTCTCGTCCGTATCGAGCTCGCCGCGCAATCCGTTGATCTGCGCCCACCCGGTGACACCGGGCTTGACCCGGTGGCGGGCGAAATAGCTTTCCACCACGTCGACATATCTGCGGTCACCTGTTTGTGCGTGGATCGAGTGCGGTCGCGGCCCGACGAGAGAAAGCTCCCCCCTCAGAACATTGAAGAGCTGGGGAAGCTCGTCGATGGACGACCGCCGCAGGAAGCGCCCGACGGGAGTGACCCGCGGATCATTCTTCGTGACCGCTTTCTTTGCGGTTGGATCCGACAGCTCGGTAAACATCGAGCGGAACTTCAGAACGTCGATCACCTCGTTGTTGAAGCCGTGACGTTTTTGCACAAAGAGAACGGGGCCTTTCGACGTGGCCTTTACTGCGATGGCGGCCATCAGCATCACGGGCCATATCAACGCGAGCGAAAGCAATGAAAAGACGATGTCGAACGTTCGCTTGGCCACCGAGTCCCAGTCTCGCAACGGCTTGTCGAAGATATCGAACATCGGGACGGCGCCGACGTGCGAATAAGAGCGCGGGCGAAAGCGCAGGTGATTTGCATGGGCGGCGAGGCGGATATCGACGGGAAGCACCCACAGTTTACGCAAAAGCTGCAAGATCCGCTCCTCTGCGGAGGCCGGCAGGGCGATGATCAGCATGTCCACGCGCGCAAGTCTGGCGAATTCGACAAGCTCCCCGAAGGTGCCGAGTTTCGGATAGCCCGCCACGACAGGCGGAGAGCGGCCGGAGCCCCGGTCGTCGAAGATGCCGCAGATGCGGATGTCGTTGTCGGGCTGCTGCTCAAGCGCGCGCACGAGCTGCTTGGCAGGCTCGCCGCCGCCGATGATGACGGCACGGCGTTCGAGGATGCCGTTGCGCGCCCAATGCCGAATGCCGATAGCAATCAACTGGCGCTCGGCAAGCAGATACAACGCAATCCCGCCGAACCAGGCGACATACCCCGTGAACGACAGCGGGTGTTGTTCGACCATATACAGGCCGGCGGCGGAGGCGGCGAAGCCAATCGCCCAGGCCGCAATTATCCTCCGCCGGCTACGCGCCGGAATGCGCAACATCGGGATCTGGTAGGCATCGACCACTTGTAGAGCAAGAACAGTGCCCGCGGCGCCAACTATCGCCACGCCGAGGCGGGCGAAAAGGGCAGTCTCATGCGGCGCGACCAAAGTAACGGCGGCGAGGAGGTTAAGCGCGATCAACGAGATGAACTCGAGCAGGCGGATCTGTCCAATGAACAGTGCGGGCGATGTGTTCTCGTCGCGAAATTGATTGGCGATCTGGAGCGCGAAGGGGTTCAGGACTGAGGCAGAGGGCTCGCTGGATTCCTCGGGCGGCGACGCGGAAACCCTGCGCCGCAGGGCATCCAGGTCTAGCTGGCCTTTCATGCCGGCGTCGGTCATCCCTCTGGTCCTCTTGCGGCAGCCAAGAAATTCCCGCGCCGCGCTCGGTTCCTTCGATCTGAGCTGACTAGCAGGAAACTGCTAAGAAACCTTTAGGAGCGGTTCGTGAGGAGGCTTCGGTAGAGGTCGAGCATACTGCTGGACATGGCAGCGCTAGAGAAAACTGCGCGAAACGTATCGGGTTTGGGCATGATACGATCCTGCCAGTCCGGTTCACTTTCAGCGGCGACCATGATCCTTGCCAAGTGCTGTGAATCCCCCGGGGCGGCCAAGGCCTGGCTTTCGGCGCCCAGAATTTCTGGAATCCCGCCGACGCGTGAGGCGACTACGGGTTTCTGTGCGGCAAGCGCTTCGATGACGATGTAAGGCATGGCCTCTGCGCGTGACGGAACAACGACCGTGCGAGCCATTGCGAAAGCATTGCGGGCTGGCATCGCGGGGAGCATACGGATGCGCGCCCCGATCCCACGTTCCCTTATTGTCGCATCGTAACGGTCACGATCCGGACCGTCGCCAACCATCAGAGCTTTAAGGGGACGTTCCAGCAGTTGTTCGGCGCGGACGAAGGCGTCAATGAAGACATCCGGGCCCTTGAGGTCTCGCATCATGCCGATGTAGAGAAAGTCCGCAGCGTCGGCTGCGGAGGCCACCGGCTCGAACTCGCAATCCTTGACGCCGTTCAGGATCACGCGCCAGCGAGCTCTCGGCGTCCCCACCTTGGCTTCATAGGTCCGCCGCTCATATTCGCAAACGAAGACAAGCGCGTCCGTATACCGCTCCTGGAGGCGCTCAAGGCGCAGCACCGCTTGGCCTGCGAGGCTTGAACGGTCGAAGTGAAGACTGCCGCCATGAGGTGAATAGAGACGGGCTACGCGTGACCTGTTTGCCCGTAGAGCTGAGCCGATCAGACGCGTCAGCATGCCGCCTTTGGCGCCATGTCCGTGCAGAATGTCCGGCTGCAGGCTCTTTATGTGTTGGTAACTCTTGTAAAGCGCTGAAAGATCCGAGGGTGCAATGGCGCGACGCATGGGGATGCGTATGAGCCCCAGTGACAGATGTGGCTGAATGCTGTCAAAAAGCCGCTCCTCATGCTCGCCGCCCGTCAAGCTGTCACAGAGGATGCCGACATCATGGCCGGCGGCCCGATGCTCCTCGACCAGATCGCGGACATGGCGAAATATCCCCCCGACGGGAGACCTGAAGCAATGCAGGATCCGCAGCTTTCTCTGGTCTGCCATGGCCGTCAGAACAGCCGTTCCCGGACGTAGATAGTGTCGCCGGCAAGGAGGGGACTTGAGATGGGAGCGCGTCCGGTAACAGGGCGGCCATTGACCTTGCGGGTGACGTCGATGTCGCGCCGGTTTCCACGAGGGGTGAATCCACCGGCGATCGCCACCGCATTTTGGGCCGTCATGCCAGGCACGTAGGAATACTGACCAGGCCGGCCAACCTCGCCCATGACGAACACAGGCCGGTATCGGTCGACCTCGATCGTGACATCGGGATCGCGCAGGTAGCCCTGCTTGAGCCGGGCCGCGATCGCACCCTCCAGTGCCGGCAGCGTTTGGCCACGGGCTGCGACCTGCCCGATCAACGGAAAGGCAATATAACCCGCTTGGTCGACGGCATAGGTGTTCGAAAGTCCCGCCTGATCATAGACGGTAATCCTCAGGCGGTCGCCACTGTCGAGCCGGTAGGGCTGGATTGCAGACTGCTGGACGCCTTTGGGCAGGGGAGGATGTGTGGAGCAGGCGGAGGTCCCGCCACCGATCAGGGCGAGGGCCAGCATCATCAGGCGTTGTCGGCGGGCGAAGATCATTCGCGGCAGGCTCCGGCTTCAAGTCGATGTTTTATTGATCCATTAGGGTTAATTCCTGGTAAAGCGAGCAGGAAGTTGAGGTCGAAGCGTAGCGATATTAACGCTTGGCTTACCATACCGCTTTACGATCACGCTGATTTCTCGTGTGCGGAGCTTCGGATGTCGGTCGTAATGGGCAGCAATCAGGACGTGGACATCGATCTGGGTCGGCTTGTATCGGCTGTTTGGGAGCGTCGTCGGCTGGTCGGTTGCGTCGTGCTGATCGCTGCCGGCGCAGCCTTGGTCGCGACTACCGTGATGACGCCCCTCTACAAGGGTGAAACGCGGATACTGATCGAGTCGCGATCTCCCAATCTTTCCAGCGCATCGGCGCCTGCTGGTGGAAATGATCCAGTCCTTGATGCGCTCAATATCTCGAGCCAAGCCGAACTGCTCCGATCCGCGGACCTGGTCCGCCAGGTCGTCGCCGATCTTCGCCTGGACGAGACGGACGAATTCAACCCTCAGGCTCAGCCGTTGCTGCCAAATCCCATGGTTCTCCTCGGCCTGAAGCAGGATCCTTTGGATCTTGCACCGGAGGATCGGATCATCAAGGAGTTCAGGGAGAGGCTGCAGGTCTATACAGTAGAGAACTCCCGCGTCATCGTGGTGGAGTTTTCCTCGGAAGATCCCAAGCTGGCCGGCTCGGTTCCCAACCGGATAGCAGAGGTCTATCTTAAGCTTCAAAGCGGCGCCAAGCTTGATACCAACTCGGAAGTGACGAAATGGCTGGAGCCGGAAATCGCGACGCTGACGGCAAAGGTGCGCGAGGCGGAAGCCAAGGTCGCTGACTATCGCGCCTCCGCAGGTCTGTTTCAGACGACCGACAACAGCAGCTTTACGTCGCAGCAGTTAAACAACATCTCGACAGAGCTAGCCCGTGTGCGGGCGGAGCGCGCGAATGCCGAGGCGAGAGCCGAGAACGTACGAACCGCAGTCGAGGCAGGACGGGAGTCCGACACTCTTGCGGAAGTGGTCGGATCCCAAGTCATCCAGCGGTTGCGGGAAACGGAAGCGAGCGTGCAGGCGCAGGTCGCGGAGCAGTCGATTGTACTGCTTGACAATCATCCGAGATTGAAGGGGCTGCGTGCCCAACTGGCGGGCGTCCGCCAGCAGATCAGCAACGAAACACGAAAGATCCTTGCCAGCCTCGATAGCGAAGCGGAAGTTTCGCGCATCCGAGAACGTCAGTTGATACGGCAGCTCAACGAGTTGAAGGCAGCATCAGCCAGGGCCGGTGGGGAGGAGGTGGGGCTGCGGGCGCTTGAACGAGAAGCAACAGCGCAGCGCCAGCTTCTGGAAACCTACCTGGCACGCTATCGGGAAGCGGCATCGCGTGCGGATCCCAATGCTGCGCCGGCCGATGCTCGCATCATTTCCAGTGCCTTCGAGCCGTCCGAACCTTATTTCCCCAAGGTGTTGCCGATCGTCATCATCGCCGCACTTGCAAGCCTGATCCTGAGCGCCGTCGCCATCATGATCGCAGCATTGTTCTCCGGACGCGCCCTGCGTCCGGTGGGGGCGCCCCTTCAGCCTGCCGTTGAGGCGAGTGCGTACCGAACGGAGAAGCATCCGGCGGCCGCTGACGCCGCCACGAAGGCTGCCGATCCCATCGACCTCGCGGCGACGGCCTCCTTCCTCTCCGCCCAGGAGCATTCGTTTGAGGGCGCAGCCGAGGTGGTTGCAAAGGACGAGACCTTCGCAATCGAAGGCGTCGCTGGGACCCTCGTCCGACACGGTATTCCCTGTGCCTTCATCCTGTCTCCCAGTGGCGACGCGGGTTCAACCGCGAGTGTCATCCTCGCGCGGGAGGTGGCCGAGCGTGGCAATTCCGTGATCCTGCTGGACCTCACCTCCTCCGGCTGCCCCAGCAAGCTGATGACGGATGAGGCGCTTCCCGGCATCACCGATCTCCTCGCCGGTCAAACCGCCTTCGGTGATGCGATCCACTCCGACCGCCTTTCAGACGCCCACATCGTACCGCGGGGAACGGCGGATGCCGCCACGGCGATGCGCGCTGCGGACCGCTTGCGGATCATCGTCGACGCTTTGGTCGACGCCTACGATGTTGTACTTGTGGAATGCGGCACGGCTGAGGTCTCAAGCCTGGAGCGGTTAGGTGGGCATCCCGGAACGGAGATTATCCTCTCGGTATCACGCGACGACGAGCGGCATGTTGGCGATCTGGTGCAGCAACTGGCCGCGTCGGGTTATAAGAATCTTCTAATCATGGCCGCTGGGCAGGAGCGGCGCAAAGCTGCCTGACCGTTAGATCCGGACCGCCGCGCGCACTCTCTGGACTGCCGCGTAAAGCCTCCGGTCACCTTTGATGGCGAGTCGCAGACGGGCAAAGCGCTGGAGGATGGGCATCGCGGTCCCTCCTTTCGGCGTGATCGCAAGCATCACGTCCTGGGTCAGGGTCCGTTGCGGACACCAGCTGTGTTTGTAGGGTTGGTCACCCACGCCGAAGTCGAAAACGCTGCCTCCCTCCTGACAAGCCTGTTCGATCATGAGCCAAAACAGGAGTTCGCCAGGGCTCGCATCCGGGCACAGCTTGTCGTCGATGGAGCCGAACTGGCAAAGGAGATGACCACCTTTGCGGGACAGTCCGCTGATGGCGACCATTGTACCCTCATTTTCGCCATGCAGCCGCAGGGCGTGCATCCGCAACATATAGTCGCGCTCTCCCACAGAGCGATCTATCAGGCTGTGAAAGAACTCCTGAACCTCCGGAGGATGAAAGACATTGGGAAGACCGAATGCGGCGAAACGCTCCGCCTTCTGCTGAAAGAACAGATCGAGGAGGACGTGCTGCTCGTGGGCTTCAACAGGACAATAGTGGGAGAAGCCACCGATTGCGTCCAGTCGACGACACTGGCTCCTGTGGCGTTTTCGGCGGGTTTTTGCGTGCAACTGTGCGATCGTTTCCTCCATTGAGGATCGGAGCGGAAGCTGAAACGACGGATTCGGGTTCTCGCTCGTAGCGAGAGCAACGAAGGGATTTTTACTCCCATTCCAGACATCCGGTAGGCCGTCTAGGACGAGAATGTCGGCATGTTTCTTCAGGCACGTTCTGATGGAATGGGTGAAGCTGGCGAGATCGTGCCCGCTGAGGTGGGGAAAGTCCGAGCTGAAAATGCCGGTATTGACATTATTGAAGCGTTGACCGGGAAAACGGGCTGTCCGGAGGCCGAACCGCGAGGTGACCTGCAACGGCATGAGCATCACGATACGTCCGGCGATCTGGCCACGGAGAATCAGCGGTGACAGGCCCTTTGTCCGCCACCACGCGGTACACCAGTCGAAGCTCTGATTGAGCGAGTTGCGAGGCAAAGCCTCGAGAGATCGCCATTCCGCCTCCACGAGTGTCGGCGAATGCAGGACATCGAAGGTAACCTCACTCAAGGCAAACGGCATCGAAGGCGCTCGTCCTTCCAAATCGACAGCCGGGTGCATGTTGCGAGCGAGCATGTTCGTCTACCTCTTCTGGCTACAAACATAGACGATGCAGGTGATCGTCAAGTTCACGACAGAGGAGCCATGAAGACTTTCGCGGGCGTAGTTAAGGAAGATTAAAGTCCGCTCACCGCTGCTTTCGCGGCCCGGCCATCCACTTGATGATCAGCATCGCAGGAAGAATCCAAAGGAGGCCGGAGAAAAAGAAGTAGAGGAGGTGAACCCACCATGGGTAGTTGGCC
>DASYHX010000115.1:0-1632 GCA_035998065.1 Pseudorhizobium sp. | reverse complement strand
CGATCTTGGCGCAGATGTCATCAAAGTGGAGAACCCGCAGGGCGGCGACGACACCCGGGCCTGGGGACCGCCTTTTGTGGAAGGCAAGGACGGGGAAAACCTCTCTGCCGCCTACTACCACGCGACCAACCGCGGCAAGCGATCCGTCGCTGTCGACCTGAAGACCGAGGCGGGCCAGGAGATTGTCCGGCGGCTTGTTGCGACGGCCGATGTAGTGATCGAAAACTTCAAGCTCGGCGGCCTGAAGAAGTACGGACTTGATTACGAAACCCTGAGGGCGATCAACCCAAAGCTCGTCTACTGCTCGATCACCGGCTTTGGCCAGGACGGCCCCTACGCCAGCCTTGCCGGCTACGACTACATCGTTCAGGGCATGTCCGGCTTTATGTCGATTACCGGCGAGGCAGAGGGCCAGCCGATGAAGGCGGGTGTAGCAATTGCCGATATCTTTACCGGGATCTATGCCGTGACGGCCATCCAGGCGGCTCTAATCCACGCCATGAAGACGGGCGAAGGCCAGATGATCGACATGGCCCTTCTCGACGTGATGTCTGCCGTTCTGGCCAACCAGAACATGAACTACCTCGTTTCCGGAACAGCGCCAGCGCGACTGGGGAACGCCCATCCGAACATCAGCCCCTATGAAGTCATTCCGACAAGCGACGGTCACATCATCCTTGCAGTTGGCAATGATGGGCAATTTCGCCGATTCTGCACTATACTCGGTACTGCGACAATGGCGGACGACGAGCGCTTCGCCACCAACCGGGCCCGCGTTGCAAACCGTGTGGAGCTTAGACGTCTTCTTCTCGCGCAGACGGAGACATGGACCAAGGCCGACCTGCTTACCGCCTGCGGCGAGAATGCCGTCCCTGCGGGACCGATCAATTCCATTGCGGAAATGTTCAGCGATCCGCAGGTTCAGGCCCGTCAGATGCGCGTCGACCTTGAAGCCGCGGACGGCAGCGTGATCCCGGGCGTGCGCACGCCGATCGTGCTGTCGGAGACACCACTTGCCTACAACCGCCCGAGCCCTAAGCTTGGCGAACACACCGCCGATGTGCTGGCGGAATTGAACGACATCGAGATCAAGGGGAAAGACAGATGAAGACCGGGGGCCAACTGATCGTCGACGCGCTTATGGCGAATGGAGTGAAGCGCGTATCTTGCGTACCAGGAGAGAGCTACCTTGCCGTACTCGATGCGCTCTATGAGAGCGGGATCGAGACGCTTGTCTGCCGCCAGGAGGGTGGCGCTGCGATGATGGCCGACTGCTGGGGCAGGCTGACTGGCGAGCCTGGCATCTGCATGGTCACCCGCGGGCCCGGAGCGACCAATGCGTCGGCTGGCCTTCACATTGCCAAGCAGGATTCCATTCCGATGATCCTCTTCATCGGCCAGGTGCAGCGCGATGCACGTGAGCGCGAGGCCTTCCAGGAGGTCGAGTACCGCCGTGCCTTCACCGAGTTTGCCAAGTGGGTTGGCGAAATTGACGATGCCCGACGCATCCCCGAATTCGTCACCCGCGCCTTCGCCGTCGCCACCTCCGGCCGACCCGGGCCCGTGGTCCTGACGCTGCCCGAGGACATGCTGGTAGAGGAGGTTGAGGCGCCAGCGGCTCAGGCCTATACG
>DASYHX010000088.1:0-2840 GCA_035998065.1 Pseudorhizobium sp. | reverse complement strand
ACATTCCCCCGACCGTCTTCATGGGTTCGCGGCTCATGCTGTGAGCCTTTCGGGAAATCCGTAACGCTCGCTGGTCGCGTTGAACTTGCGGGCGACAGCCAGACCGAGGTCGATCTCCCATGCATGCGCAGAGGCATCAATTGCGTTTAACAGTTCATCGGCGGCACTCCCGACGTGGCCGGAGTTGACGAGCACAACACAGGCAAGGCCGCCGGCGAGCTCAAGCATCCCGGCAGCCCATTCTGATACGCTCAAGATTGTAGCGTCGGGATATTCAAACCGAGTCGCCTGCCGGAGCTCCGCGAAATCCTTGCGGTCGAAGAGGATGCCAAGCCTCTCCCCGCCAGCGGCGCTTACCAGAATGTCGAGGTAGATCACGATGTCGGCGAGCTCATCCGCCAAGTCGGAAAGCAGCTCGATCCGCGACCTGGTATTTCCCGGCTGACCATCGCGGTCGCGGTTGAGCTTCTTGACGACGTTCAGCGCCTCGCCGACCTCGCCCCCTACCGCTACCACCCAGTCGGCAAGCGACCATTCGTCGAGCCCACTCTTGTGCCATCGCAGGCACCGGGAAGAATTCACCTGTCGCAGGGTTTCAAAAGTGTAAGTCATTATGCACTCCGGCTCTTCTCGCGAGCGGCGTGCTCGAGCTTCGCAACTGCCAAGATCGTCGGCTTAAGCTCCGCCGGCGCGCTGTCGTAGTTCCGGCCGAAGCGGCCATTAAGGCGCGGCAATAGGGCGCGCGGGATCAACTCCCAGTTTGAGGGGTCTGTATCGAGGCGGTCACCTAGGCACTTGAGCGCCATACCTTCTGGCACCGGACCATTAGCCTGTTCCCATAGCCAGCGATGCTTGAGCACATAGCGGCGCTCGTACCCGGTATGCGGATTGGTCTCATCAACGCTGATCTCGACATAACCGTCTTTCGAGACACGCTCGTGCCCGAGATGATTGGTGTTGTGCGGCGTCTGGCCTTTCTTGAACTGGGTCTTGCGCGCATTTGGGTGCCGACCGCCCTTTCCGGGAGGACATGGCTTTCCCTTGTTGAACGGCACCGCACCTTTCTCGAACCGGCCGGTTCGGCCCGTGAGCCAACCCTTGCGCTTGCGAAGCCCATGCAGGTTCGCCGCCGAGATATCGTCGCGGCCAAACTGAGCACAAAAGGCCCGATGGTATTCACTGACCACCATCGTTTGATTTGCCTCAAGCCAGCTCAGTTCATCGGCGCTGTAGCGGATGTGGTGCCCCCTCATGAATCCACTCCGGTGTCTTGAGTGTCGGCTTGGATGATGCGAGCTGCGTCATCCGGTAGACCCAAGATGGCGCGGACCTGAGCTGCGACCCCCGCAGCAAGCTGAAATCCGAGGCCATGCACGGTCTCAATGGTGATCCCCTTTGGCGCAGTTTTGGCCCGTACCTTGCAGACTAGGACGTCAACTATCTTGATTTCAGGGGCGTCAGCCCGGTCGGCATAGAGTGCATCGTGGAGGGCCTGCTTGCTCATGACGCGCCCTGGAAGAAGGGCCACGAGCAGCGCCCCTTCGCTACGGCTCAAGCCGAACGCCTGCATGGCAGCAGCGAGATTTCCCGTCTCCTCCGCTTCGTCTGCAGCTTGCCGCCCCTCCGCCTCTATCCACTCGCTCTGTTCACGCGCTTCGGCCCGCCGTCGAGCAGCGCCACGGGTTTCCTCCTCCTGCGCAGTTGTCTGCAAGGGAGCTGAGGAAGGTACGGAGAGCGTGCGGCTAGCGACATGCTCAACGGCACGCACGCCTGGCGCAGGCAGGTACGGCACGGGGTCTGTCCCGCCCTCGAAGGCAATCTTTGCCGCTTGAATCTGCAGCGAGGCATTGCGAATGATGGTGTCGGCAACGTCGACCATAGCGGTGCCACGCTTTGCCTCGGTCTCGATTTGCTCTGGCGTAAGGTCCTCGTCGGAGAGGCGCTCCAGCTGCATGAATAGATGGTCATTCAGATCGGACAGGCGGTTTTTCATTGTTCCTCCGGAGAGAATAGGGTCGGGGCTGGCGTCTGACTGATGGTCCAGATGTCAGCGAAGGGATCGAAGAAAACTCGAAGGTCGTGCCTGTCGCAGAAGTCCGCTAGCTGGGCACGGCGTGGGTCGCCTGGATGCCCGACTTCGGTCAGTTTCACCTTCACGAACTTAGGGCCTTTGCCTTCAAGAAGGGCGCTCAGGCGCGGCGGGACTTTGCTGTCCTCGGGGAACCCGGAGAAATGGCCGATCTCGGTCATCTACCAATCCACCGTTCTGAGGTCGTGGGACATGGAGCCCATGCCGCAGCGGGCGCAGGTCACTTCGCCGCCGCAGCCGTCCTCGAACTCGCGCCAGGGGCCGTTCCATTCGTGCTGGCACGGCCCGTCAGGGCAGCCGCAATAGCAATCGTCCCTATTGCCGCCGCGGTTCACGTGCGCGGTTACTCCCTCGGTCGAGCCAAAGAGGCGGATTGCAGTTTGCTCGAGGAACTCCGAAAGAGTGTTGTCCCGACGGCGCTTGAGCTCCGCAAACTCTGCCTCAGTAGGTGCGACCTTCTGGGACATGGGTCAGCTCCGCAGCCATGGCTGACGCTTGGCACGGACCAGGCGCACGAGCTTGGGGTCCAGGCGTCGGCTCGTCGACCGCCTGCCGCGCGGCTTGGCTGGTCGGGTGGCACGGGGAGGAATGCGAATGTCCATCTGCATCAGAAGAATCCAATCGCAGTGATGGCCGCCAGGGGTGGGATGGTGAGGAAGATGGCCACGTTGAAGGCGTTGTCGCCACGCGCGAGCCAAAGGCCGAAGCGGGTGAACGCCCTCATTGGTTCGCCTCGCCGATCGCGGCGGCG
>DASYHX010000003.1:0-2837 GCA_035998065.1 Pseudorhizobium sp. | reverse complement strand
CGCACCTTGTAGGGCTTGCCGACATGCGAGCGACCGCCGCCTTTGGGGACACGCTTCAAATTGGTGACGCGGGGGCTGGCGGGAACGCCGAAGGTCCGAGAGTCGAACTTCACCTTGGTGTTGATCTCGGCGAGTTCCTCCACCGGTGAGCCGCTGCCCTGGCACGCGGGCAGGACGAGACCCGCAGCCAGCACCAGCCCGATCACCTTGATCCGACGTCCGTGTTCCGCTGCCGCGAAGGCCATGCGGTCCCCCTTCCCCATGCAATGCTCTGCGCCGGGGGCGTGACAGGCGCTCCCCAGCGCCTGCACCCCTGAAGCCCGCGAGTTAACAATGTATGAATGCGCCTCGCAACGATCCGGCGCCCGAAAAGCCGGTGCCGCATTTGACGGGCCCGGCCGGTGACGACCCGCAGGAGCCGAATGGCCTGCTCCTATCGGATCAGCAGCAGCCCGGCGCCCGCTTTCGAGCGCTGCTGGAGCCGGCCGCCAAGTGGCTGATACCGCAACCGGTCTGGCAGGAGCGGTTTGCGCCCGCGAGCCTGGCGGGCACTACAGTGCCGGGCAGCCACGCCACCTTCTCGTCGCTTTCCTGCCGCAATTGTCCGTTTGATCACGAATTGTAACAGGGAGAGCGTCCGTGTCCGCCGGTCGCGACCGCTCCTCTTGTCACCGCGGCGGCACAAGGGTAACCGGAGCATCAGCGGATGGGTGGCCGAGCGGTTGAAGGCACCGGTCTTGAAAACCGGCGGGCGGGAGACCGTCTCGTGGGTTCGAATCCCACCCCATCCGCCATTTCCCTCCTCTCAGTGCTCCCGAATATTCCCAATTTCCTTGCTGCACAGGCGGTTGCGAGGGTAGGTTTCTCCCGTCCAGTCCCGCACCTTTCCATCGATACCCGCATAAAAGGGGGTATTTCGGAGGGTAGCGGTGACGCAAAAAGCGGGTATCGGAGAAGCTGGTGCTTTCAGATGCACAGATCCGGAAGGCGAAACCGGCCGAGAAGCCGTACAAGCTGGCTGATGGCGGCGGGTTGCACGTCTTCATCTCGCCTTCGGGCGGCAAGCTTTGGCGCCTTCGCTACAGGCTGAACGGAAGGGAGCAGCTCCTTTCGCTTGGACCTTATCCTGACGTCTCACTGAGCACGGCGCGTGAAGAGCGCACGGCAGTGAAGGCGATTCTTCGGGAGGGTCGCGATCCTTCATTGGTCCGCAGGCAGCGAAGAGCTGCGACTATCAGCGACAGTCAAGACACGTTCGAGACGCTGGCCCGGGAATGGTACGAACTGAACCGCTCGACCTGGACGCCGACACACGCATCTGACGTCCTGCGTAGCCTGGAGAAGGACGTCTTCCCCGCGATCGGCGTGATGCCCCTAAAGGAGATCACGCCTCCGGATGTCTTGGCGCTGCTCCGGCGGATCGAGCAGCGGCCGGCGATAGAAACGGCACGCAGGACGAGACAGCGTATCTCTGCGGCATTCGTGTTCGGGATCGCCGCCGGTCGCTGCGAAAGTGATCCAGCAGCAATCGTGAAAGGGGCGCTCGCTCCTCTAAGCAAGGGTCGCCAGCCGGCGATCACCGACCTTCCCCTTGCAAGCCAGATCATTCGTGATGTTGACGCCTCACCTGCCCACCCTGTCACCAAGCTGGCTCTGAGGTTTCTCGCGCTCACCGCGGTCAGGCCGGGCGCCATGCTCGCTACGCCTTGGGCCGAGTTCGACGAGATGAACGCTGACGAGCCGGTCTGGCGAATCCCGGCAGAACGGATGAAGCTTCGGCAGCACCTGAAGCGCGACGAGGCAAGGGACCACCTCATTCCGCTCTCGCGCCAGGCTGCAGAGACGATCGACGTCATCAGGACCATAACAGGCCGAGGCCCCCTCGCCTTTCCGAACAGTCGTCACGCCCATCGCCCTATGAGCGAGAACGCTATCGGCTATCTCCTGAACCGTGCCGGATACCACCACCGACACGTGCCGCACGGTTGGCGATCGACCTTCTCCACCGTGATGAACGAGCGGTTCCCCGCAGATCACCGCATCATCGATCTGATGCTGGCCCATACGCCGAAGGACAGGGTTGAGGCGGCCTACAACAGAGCTGCGCACCTCGGGCGACGTCGCGAACTCTACCAGGCGTGGGCAGATATGCTGATGCAGGAGCAGAGGCCGCCGGCAGATTTACTAATCCTGCCGCGGCGAACGAGCCGCGCCGCTTAAGCAGCCACGAGCAAAGCGAATTTCAACACCCGGCAGGAGGTCCGAAATGGACCTTCTCCCGATGAACGCCCGGACTCCGTCCGGTTTTTCGTCAACGAAGGAGGGCAGCACATGCCACATTGGGAATTCGATAAGGACATCACGAAGGAGCTGATCGCGGCCTGTTCCACAGCTGGCATCCCCGCCAGCCGGATGCGCAAAGGCGGGCTGCCGCACATCGCAACGATCCGGCGGTGGCGGGCAACAGACCCGCAGTTCGACGCGCGTATCCAGGCTGCTTCTGGTGCGCAGCCGAAGGAGTATGATTGGGAGCAGGTCCGGCGTGAACTGCTGGCGGGCCACTCCCTAAGCGGCTTGCACAAGCAGGTTCCCAATAGGCCGATGTGGTACGAAATCGCGGCCCGCGGCAGAGCTAATCCGGCCTGGTTTGCGCCTATCAGAGAGGCCTTGATCGAGAGAGAGCGCGAGCGTCTGCGTCGTAAGCGTCGTCCCGGCTCCACCTTTCGCGTTTTGACCTGACGGGCGAGGCTGACGATCCTGAGGAGGATCGTTTTGTGTCTAGTTTTGACATTACGCTTAAGCCGATGCGCCGGATCGAGGTGATCAACGGCGCTGGA
>DASYHX010000627.1:0-13896 GCA_035998065.1 Pseudorhizobium sp. | reverse complement strand
ACAGGCTGATCGTCATGGATGGCGGGCGGATTGTGGAGCAGGGAACGCACAGCGAGCTGGTGTCGGCAAACGGAATCTATGCAGATTTATGGGCACGGCAGTCCGGCGGTTTCCTTGCCGCCGATGCGGCACAATAGGTCCCCGTCATGGGGACGCAAGAACGATGTCCGCCAGCAGCCCGTAGTGGTTTGACCCAAGCGCGTCCGGTAGACGCTGCAATCCGCTGATTACCAGCGGCGGACGGGCAAAGACGTGGTCGATCGCTACGCCAGCCCACCCCGCCCGCACAGGCCAGGTCGCCGGCTCGCTCGGGGTCTTCCTCAGCCCCGTGGCTCGGAGAAACCAGCGCATGTTCGGCGCGAGGCTGGAAGCGTTGAAATCTCCGGACAGAATGATCGGGCCATTCAGACCATTCAGAAGCTCCGCAGCATTTCGCAGTTCATAGAACTGGAAATTGTCGAAGTAGGGCTTTGTCGTGTGGATCGCCGCGACGTGCAGGGGGGCGCCATTGAACGTGACGCGCGCTACCATCATCCGCTCTTCGAAAATATGGCTGAGACTGACGACGGTGCGTTGGGCGAGAGGAAGCTTCGAGAGCATCATCAGGTCGCAGTTATCAGTCATTTCACCACAGCCCATTCGATGAGGATAGACGGCAGAGAGCGCCTCCAGGTGGGGCGCAATTGGTTCTGCCTCCATGATGTTCACCACGTCTGCGTCAGACGTGAGAATAAGGTCCCTGATCGCTTCGGCATTTCCAGAGTTCGTCATCAGGATGTTGAAGGACATCAGTCTCAACGTCGGTTGCGACCCGTTAATGGAGGGCGCAACCTCGCTCATGTCGCGGACCATCCACAGTGCGTGCAGCGTTAAAGCCAGCGCGGCCAACAGCAGCCCGAGGGTCAGCAGGCTCCGCTGGAGGAGGAGGGCAAAAAGGAGCGCGGCCGCGCTTGCTATCGAAAGATGGAATTGGAGGTTGTGGATGGTGCCGAAGATCCAAATGCTGCTCACGTAGCGTGTTGCGATCGCAAGTAGCACGAGCGACACGATGACGCAGATCGCAACCGACAGAAAGTTTCTCATCCAGCCCGTCCCACCGGTCCTTGCTGGCAACGGAGGTATCATGGGGATCAGATACGAACAATCCGAAGACGGCGGACAGGTTAACGCCTGATATGGTGCGGCAGGAGCACAATTCCTTCGCCATCGAGCAGGGATTACAACGTTCTTTGGCCCCGCCTATGAAGCCCCTTAAAAACTCCCTCGCCGACCGCGACAAACTGGCTCCTATGCTCTTGCCAAGGCTGGACATATTTTGCGATCAAGCATAGAAGGCGCCGGATTGCCGGGGAATCTGTGTTCCAAATATGGCCAGACTCATTTTACCGGTAGAGGGGCATATGCGGTTTTTCGCGAAATGCGTGAGAAGGATGTTTAAGCCGTGAGCGAGCACGAGACACACAGCGAAACACTGGGCGAGCCCACTCGCCGTGATTTCCTTTACCTGACCACCGGCATGGCTGGCGCTGTCGGCGCCGCGGCCGTGGCATGGCCGTTCATCGATCAAATGCGACCGGATGCTTCCACGCTGGCGCTGGCCTCGATCGAGGTCGACGTTTCGGCGCTAGAACCGGGCATGTCGCTGACAGTGAAGTGGCGCGGGAAGCCGGTTTTCATTCGCAACCGGACCGAACAGGAAGTTGAGGCAGCCAAAGCCGTCGCTCTGGAGGAGTTGAAGGATCCGATCGCCCGCAATGACAATGTCGATGGCGCCGCGCCCGCGACGGATCTTGCGCGTTCCGCCGGTGAAGGTAAGGAAAATTGGATCGTCATGATCGGTTCCTGCACCCACCTCGGTTGCGTCCCGCTCGGTCAGGCCGGAGATTTCGGCGGATGGTTCTGTCCCTGCCACGGCTCGCACTACGACACCGCCGGTCGTATCCGGCGAGGCCCTGCGCCGACCAACCTGCCGGTGCCGGCTTTCGCGTTTACGTCCGACACAGTGATCCAGATCGGGTGAGGGGTTCTAATCAATGAGCGGTCATTCAACATACCAGCCGGCCTCCGGCATCGAGAAATGGATCGACTCGCGGCTTCCGCTGCCGCGCATGATCCATGACAGCTTCGTTTCCTACCCCGTTCCCCGCAACTTGAACTATGCCTACACCTTCGGCGCGATGCTGTCGGTCATGCTGATCGTTCAGATCCTGTCGGGTGTCGTTCTGGCCATGCACTATGCGGCCGAGACGACCGTTGCCTTCAATTCCGTTGAGAAGATCATGCGTGACGTCAACAATGGTTGGCTGCTGCGCTACATGCACGCCAATGGCGCGTCCTTCTTCTTCATCGCCGTCTATCTCCACATCGCCCGCGGCCTTTACTACGGGTCTTACAAGGCGCCCCGCGAGATCCTCTGGATCCTGGGCGTCGTCATCTACCTGCTGATGATGGCAACGGGCTTCATGGGCTATGTCTTGCCCTGGGGTCAGATGTCCTTCTGGGGCGCGACCGTCATCACTGGCTTCTTCTCGGCCTTCCCGCTGGTCGGGGAGTGGATCCAGCAGTTCCTGCTGGGCGGCTTTGCCGTCGACCAGCCGACGCTGAACCGCTTCTTCTCGCTGCACTACCTGCTACCGTTCATGATCGCGGGCGTCGTCGTCCTGCACATCTGGGCCCTGCACGTCACCGGCCAGACGAACCCGACAGGCATCGAAGTCAAGACCAAGACGGATACCGTCGCCTTCACGCCCTACGCGACGCTGAAGGATGCGCTCGGCGTGTCGGTCTTCCTGCTCGTCTTCGCCTGGTTCATCTTCTACATGCCGAACTATCTCGGTCACCCGGACAACTACATCCCGGCTGACGCGCTGAAGACCCCGGCTCACATCGTTCCGGAATGGTACTACCTGCCGTTCTACGCGATGCTGCGCGCCATCACCTTCAACATCGGCCCCATCGACTCCAAGCTCGGCGGTGTCCTGGTGATGTTCGGCTCGATCATCGTGCTGTTCTTCCTGCCCTGGCTCGACACGTCGAAGGTTCGTTCTGCCGTCTATCGTCCGTGGTACAAGCTGTTCTTCTGGATCTTCGTCGCAGACTGCATTCTTCTTGGATGGCTCGGTGCCATGCCGGCAGAGGGCATCTACGTGATCCTGTCGCAGCTCGGCACTCTTTACTACTTCGGCTTCTTCCTGGTGATCATGCCGCTCCTCGGCCTGTTCGAGACGCCGCGCCGCATCCCGAATTCGATCACGGAAGCTGTGCTCGCCAAGCAGAACAAGTCTGACATGGAAAAGCTTCCGCCTGGCGAAGCCAGTGTCCGATAGCCGAGACGAGAGGGAAAGAAGAGTTATGAAAAAGCTTGTTACAAGCATCCTTTCGCTGGCCTTCGTGGCAGGGCTCGGTCTCGGTACAGCGCTGGCCCAGGACGAGCACGCAGCCGAGGGTGACCCCCATGCAGAAGGGGCTACACCACACTACCCGCTCAACAAGCCGCGGGAAGTCGACTGGAGCTTCGCCGGCCCCTTCGGTCACTACGACAAGGGCCAGCTGCAGCGCGGCCTGAAGGTCTACTCCGAAGTCTGTGCTGCCTGTCATTCGATGACGCTGGTGTCCTTCCGCACGCTGGAGGATCTTGGTTATTCGGAAGCGCAGGTGAAGGCCTTCGCTGCCAACTACCAGGTCACCGACGGCCCGAACGACGATGGTGACATGTTCGACCGGGCGGCGGTTCCGTCCGATTACTTCCCGCCGCCGTTCCCCAACGCGCAAGCCGCAGCCGCTTCCAACAACGGTGCGGCGCCGCCGGACTTCTCGCTGATCGCCAAGGCGCGTGGCGTGACCCGCGGCTTCCCGCAGTTCGTCTTCGACATCTTCACGCAGTATCAGGAAGGCGGCCCGGACTACATCTACTCGCTGCTGACCGGCTATCAGGAGCCGCCGGAAGGCGTCGAGGTGCCGGAGGGGACCTATTACAACCCCTACTTCATCGCCTCGGCTTCGCTGGCCATGGCCCCGCCGCTCTCCGACGGTCAGGTCACCTATGACGATGGTTCGCCGGAAACGCTTGACCAGTATGCGAAAGACGTCTCTGCCTTTCTGATGTGGGCCGCAGAGCCGCATCTCGAAGACCGTAAGCGCACGGGCTTCATGGTCATGGTCTTCCTGCTGATCTTCACCGGCCTCATCTACCTGACAAAGAAGTCAGTCTACGCCAGCAAGGGACACTGAGGCTCGGCCTCATCTGTAAAAGAGGCGGCCTTTGGGCCGCCTTTTTTGTTGGGTGGTGGCTCTGGACTTGCTAGGGTCCCGTTCCGCCTGAAACTGCTACACCTGGACCATCATGACACAAACAATCGACCTCGCTTCTTCCGTCCGTTCGATCGTGGATTACCCCAAGCCCGGCATCATCTTCCGCGACATTACCACGCTTCTCGGCAATGCCGAAGCATTCCGGCAGGCGGTCGATGAACTGGTCCGCCCCTATACAGGCCTTGGTGTAGACCAGATTGCCGGCATTGAAGCGCGGGGTTTTATCCTCGGAGGTGCGCTTGCCCATCAGCTTTCCGCCGGGTTCATACCGATCCGCAAGAAAGGCAAGTTGCCACACGAGACGGTGCGGATCGCTTATAGTCTGGAATATGGCGTCGACGAGATGGAGATGCATGTCGATGCGGTAAAGCCGGGGGACAAGGTCATCCTCACGGACGATCTGATTGCCACAGGAGGAACGGCGGAAGGCGCCGTGAAGCTCCTGCGTCAGCAGGGAGCCGAGATCGTCTCCGCCTGCTTTGTCATCGACCTGCCGGATCTCGGCGGCCGACGGAAGCTCGAGGCGCTTGGTGTGGAAGTGCGGACGCTGATGGAATTTGCGGGCCACTGACGCAGCGGTGGTTCTCACTGCCGGCTTCAGGCGAACTCCAGGACGGTGCCTTCGTAGCGCATGACCACGTCACCATGTTGGTTTACGCCGTCATTCGTCGTGATGTTTATCCAGGTTCCGGGACGCGAGGCCAGGGCGCGACTTTCCACGAGCTCCACCGAATAGGTGATGCTGTCGCCGGCATAGACCGGCTTTACCCACTGCAGCTTTTTGAAGCCAGCGGATGGCCCAAGCTTGGGAGGCTCAAGTCCCTCCGCCGTCAGTCGCGCGGTTTCGGCGTTCCAGTACTGGATGAACATCCTCATCCAGCCGGCACAGGTATGCCAGCCGGAGGCGCAGAGGCCACCGAAGACATAGGCCTTGGCCGCTTCTGCATCGAGGTGGAACGGCTGGGGGTCGAACTGGCGGGCGAAGCGAATGATGTCATCGGCAGTGAACTGCATGGTCCCGGTGATGACGCGGGTGCCCGGTGGTGTGAGTTCGACAAGCCTCATACCGGTGCTTCCTGGGGAGTTCTCAAGCGGATCATGATCGGGTTTTCCCCGCGCATGACGACCTCGCCCTTCTGGTTTTCCACCTCGTGGAGGAAACGGACGAGACCGATTCCCGGTCGCGATCTCGATACCCGCGACTCCACCACGGTGGATCGGCCGGAAAGCCGGTCGCCGGCCAGTACCGGCTTCTTCCATTCCATGAACTCGATACCGGGCGATCCTTCGGACGCCGCTTCCTTCAGCCAGCCGTCGAACATCATGCGCATGAACAGGCTGGCGGTGTGCCAGCCCGACGCCGAGAGCCCGCCGAGGATACTCGCCTTCCCCGCTTCCTCCGTCAGATGCATAGGCTGTGGGTCGAACTCCGACGCAAAGGCGACGATCTCTTCCGCGCTTACCAACTTACCCACCAGCGGAAAGCTGCGGCCGGGAGTGAAATCCTCGAAGAAGTAGCGGATCTCCGGCATAGGGTCTCGCTGCCTCAGGTATTGAACCGGAAGTGAATGACGTCGCCGTCCTGCACGACGTATTCCTTGCCCTCGTCACGGCCCTTGCCTGCCTCCTTGGCGCCGACTTCACCCTTGAAGGCGACATAGTCGTCGTAGCTGATGGTAAAGGCGCGAATGAAGCCGCGTTCAAAATCGGTGTGGATGACCCCCGCCGCCTGAGGCGCCTTGGTCCCACGAACGATCGTCCAAGCGCGCGTTTCCTTGGGGCCGACGGTGAAATAGGTAATGAGGTCAAGAAGATGATAGCCCGCCCGGATCAGGCGGTCGAGGCCGGCTTCTTCCAGACCGAGAGCCGACAGAAACTCGGCGGCTTCTTCTTCCGGCAGTTGAGCGACCTCGGACTCGATCGCAGCGGAGATGATCACGCACTCGGCGCCCTGGTCCTTTGCCATGGCGGCAACAGCCTGCGTGTGTGCATTGCCGCTGGCCGCATCGGCCTCCGCAACATTGCAGACATAGAGGACCGGATGCGAGGTCAGGAGGTTGAGACCCTTCAGGATCTCGATCTCTTCGGGGGCGAGCGTCTTGAGGAGAAGCCGAGCCGGCTTGCCTTCGTTCAGCAGCTTGACCACCGTCTCCATGATCGGCAGCTGGGCCAGTGATTCCTTGTCTTTGGACGTCGCCCGCTTCCGAGTCTGCTCGACGCGGCGCTCGAGGCTCTCGAGGTCGGCGAGCATCAGTTCCGTTTCGATGGTTTCGGCATCGCCCACGGGATTAATGCGACCCTCGACGTGGGTGATGTCGTCGTCCTCAAAGCATCGCAGCACATGCACCACTGCATCCACTTCGCGGATGTTGGCGAGGAATCTATTGCCCAATCCTTCGCCCTTCGATGCGCCGCGCACTAGGCCCGCAATGTCGACGAAGGAGATGCGGGTCGGAATGATCTCCTTGGAGCCGGCAATGGCCGCGAGCGTCTTCATCCGCGGATCAGGAACGGCGACCTCACCGGTATTCGGCTCAATTGTGCAGAATGGATAGTTGGCCGCCTGCGCGGCCGCCGTCTTGGTCAGAGCGTTGAAAAGCGTCGACTTGCCCACATTGGGAAGGCCGACGATGCCGCATTTGAAACCCATCGGTAGAGATACCTGTGCTTGGATGATCGTTGGCTTGGCTATGGGGGAAACAGCCGAAGGGGTCAAGTCCGCGTGGCCGGAGCACCTCTTACGCCAGAAGCTGCCGCTTGATTGCACTGAGAGCCGATGCGATAGTTGAAGCCATCGTTCCCTGTCATCGCGAGGCATGGATGCCGACGAACGACGACACAGTTCTTCTGCCCAAAACCAAGTCGAAGCCAAAGCTGGAGCGACCGAAGCTCTACAAGGTCATCCTCGTCAACGACGACTACACGCCTCGTGAGTTCGTGGTGATGGTGCTGAAGGCCGTGTTCCGGATGCGGGAAGAGACAAGTTACCGCGTAATGCTGACGGCGCATAGGATGGGAACCGCCGTGGTGGTGGTCTGCGCCAAGGATATTGCCGAAACCAAGGCCAAGGAGGCAGTGGATCTTGCCAAGGAAGCGGGCTTTCCGCTGATGTTCACCACCGAACCGGAGGAATGATCAGCCGGCGCCTCGGTAAAGATAGTCATCGGGAGAGTTAAGCGCCGACATTCCTGCACCGGCGGAGAAGACCTGAGCAGCAGCCGATCTGCGGCCCTTGCTGTCAGGCTCACCTCGACCCGCTCATGGCGGGACAGGTCGTAGCCGTCGCCGATCCCGAGGCGAACCCACACCCAGGGGCATGCCGCTGGGGAGCCTAGTTGTTCTTGCCGCCCAGCAACTTCTTCAGCATCTCGGCCATAGGGCCAGAAGCAGGTAGCGAAGGCTTCGGCGCCCCCCGAGCCTGGCGAATGTGCGACTGCTCGGCAGGCTTGGTGACGGTCTTCGCCTTCTGCTCATCCGGCTGGGCTCCCGTCGCGAGTGCCAGCTTGTTCAGAAACTGCGAGTCTTCGCCACGAACCAGCATTTCAGCATTGTCGGCCAGCGAATCCAGAAGCGGCTCAAGCCATGTACCATCCGCCTTGGCGAAGTCACCAAGGACATGACCGTGGACCAGTTCCTTGGCCCCGGGATGACCGATCCCGAGCCGAAGACGCCGGTATTCCCTGCCGCAATGGGCGTCCAGCGATTTGACCCCATTGTGGCCGCCATGCCCGCCGCCGGTCTTGAGTCTCGCTTTGCCAGGAGCCAGATCCAGTTCGTCATAGATCGCGAGGATGTTTCGCGGGCCGAGCTTGTAAAAGCGCATCGCTTCGCCAACGGCCTCTCCCGACAGGTTCATGAAGGTCTGCGGCTTCATCAGCAGCACCTTTTCGCCGGCAATCTCGCCTTCGGACACCTGCGCCTTGAATTTCTTCGACCAGGGCGCAAAGCCAGACCGCTGCTGCAACCTGTCGGCCGCCATGAAGCCGATGTTGTGGCGATTGCCTGCATATTTGCTTCCCGGATTTCCCAACCCAGCGATAATCAGCATGTCGCCTCTATCCGTTTGTTCGTTGTTTCAAGCTTCTTTCCACCGCGAACGGGGGAAGGCAGTCGATGCGCTGCACGCAGCGCGCACCGACAACGGGAGCGAAGATAACAAAAAACCCGCCACCAGGGCGGGTTTCTTTGAATGCACGACGGCTTCTTATTCGGAAGCTGGCGTCTCGTCTGTCGTCGTCTCTTCTTCTTCGACGCCGGCAGCCGGGGCGACGATCGTCGCGATCGTGAAGTCGCGGTCGGTGATGACGGGCTTTACACCTTCCGGCAGCTTGACGGACGAAATGTGAATGCTGTCACCGATCTTGAAGCCGGTAAGGTCAACGGTGATCGAATCCGGGATCGCGTGCGCCGGGCAGTTGAACTCGACGGTGTGGCGAACGATGTTGAGAACGCCGCCGATCTTCAGGCCGGACTTTTCTTCGTTGATGAAGTGAACCGGTACGTCAACCGTTACGGCCGTATCGCCAGACACGCGTAGGAAGTCGACGTGCATGGTGAAGTCGCGGACTGGATCCAGCTGATAGTCCTTCGGGAGGACCTGAATCTTCTTGCCGTCGACCTCGATCGTAGCGATCGTGGTCATGAAGCCGCCAGCGTGGATGCGCTTGGTTACTTCATTGGTCGACAGGGCGATAGCGAGGGGGGCCTGCTTGTCACCATAGATGACGGCGGGAATGAAACCGTTGCGGCGAAGTTCACGGGCGGACCCCTTACCAACCCGTTCGCGCGCCTCGGCCTTGAGCTCGTAAGTTTCCTGGCTCATGGCATATCCTTTCGAGGTTATTGGAGAACCTTTCGCTGCGTCGCGCGCAGATCGACAGGTCGGGAGGGCATCTCGCGACGCGCTCCATCCGCGTTGCCTCCAAGGGTGTCTACGCGGACTGGCGGCCTATAGTATAAGCGGTCAACAATATCAAGCTTGGGGAGACTCCTATCGCGGTTCGCCCCCGGGCGGATAAGCCGTCTTTTGTTCGAACCGGAACTTGTGGCCGCACTGGCAGCGGACCAGGTACTTGCGCGGATCCGTGGAGGTGAACTCTGGAGAAAAGCCAGCAGGCATCTCGTCAATCCGAAAATCGCGGTTGTTCCCCCGCCGCTCATCGCTTTCAGAAACCTCCGCAAAGCCTGAATGGCCACATTGAGAACATTCCAGCTTCCTCGAATAGCGGTCGCGCGCGGCCATGAGATCTCCATATCGCTTTGTCGTCGCGCAGAACTAGCTTTGAAGAGCAAAGATGCAAGCCAAAAAAAGGGCCTGCTCGATATGAACAGGCCCCATCTCTGAACAAGGTGCTGCAGCGACTATGCGGCGCGGCGGGCGGCGTCCATGCCGACTTCACCAACGGAAAAGTGGCTGATTTGCTCATTGAGGACTTCAGCCTCGTTGGCCAGTGAGTGCGCAGAGGCAGATGTTTCCTCGACCATTGCAGCGTTCTGCTGCGTTACCTGGTCGAGACCGCTGACGGCGGAGTTGATTTCGCCGAGACGAGCAGACTGTTCGCGCGACGAGTTGACGATGGCGCCGATATGCTCGTTGATCGACTGGATGTTGCCCTGAATGTGCTCCAGGCTCTCCCCGGTCTTCAGAACAAGCGCCACCCCGTTCTCGACATCTGAAGCAGAGGCGGTGATGAGCTGGCCGATGTCACGAGCAGCGGTGGCTGATTTCTGCGCCAGTTCACGCACTTCCTGAGCAACGACGGCGAACCCTTTGCCGGCTTCCCCTGCGCGGGCGGCCTCCACGCCGGCGTTGAGAGCGAGCAGGTTTGTCTGGAAGGCGATCTGGTCGATGACATCGATGATCTGACGGATCTTGGAGGAGGAGCTTTCGATCCGCTCCATGGCCTGGATCGCGTTCTGGACGACGTCGGTGGAGGTATGAGCTCCTTTGAGCGTGTCTGCCGCGACATCGACAGCCGTTTCGCAACGATTGAGGGCAACATTCACGGAGCCGGTCATTTCCGCAAGTGCGGCGGCGGCTTCTTCCAGCGCTGCGGCCTGACGTTCCGTGCGGCGCGACAGGTCGTCCGAGGCCATCTTCAATTCGCCAGAGCCCGCACGGATCGTAGTAACGCTGTTGCCGATAGAGGCGATCGTCGCTTCCAGTCCGGCCAGCGAGTTGTTGAAGTCGTGCCGCAGGTGGTCGAGTGACGGCGCGAAGGCCTTGTTGATGCGCTGGTCAAGCTTGCCACGGGAAAGGGCAGCGAGACCGGTGGCAAGTGCGGAAACCGCCTCCTCGATCTCACGCGCACTGGCAGCTTTCTCCGCTTCGCGCTGCTGACGTTCCTCGTCGATTTCCTCCGCCTTGCGATGGGCGTCTTCCTCCATGCGCTCCTTGTCCAGGGCGCCTTGACGGAAAGATTCGAGGGCGCGGGCCATAACGCCGACTTCATCGCCGCGCTTGGTGTAATCGACGACGATTGTCTTATCGCCGTCGTTCAGGCGGTTCATCAGCTTGGCCAGTTCCGTCAGCGGACGGGTCAGGCGGGCAGCGATATAAGTGCCCCCGGCGCCCATGATGGCAAGCACGGCCAGCGTTGCCAGGATCGCCCAGAGCGCAAGATCGCGTGCGGAAGCGAGAACCTGCTCTTCTGCCTGCCCCATTGCCAGCAGATGCTTTTCGCCAAAGATCGTCACCGGCTGGAAGGCAAAGAAGAGGGGATGGTCGGCGACCGCTGCAAAGGCAGAGCCGGTCGATTGGCTCGTTGCTGCCGCGGATAGTTCCGCCGGGATGGCATGTGCTTGACCTTCGACGAAAGCGCCACTGCGGTAGGCCCCGGCGCTGTCGAGCAGCAAGGCCTCATCGACGGACTTGCCGAATTCGTCCGGTGTTACAGCGCGAGTCAGCTGGTCGGCGGAAATGCGTAAGATCACGGTTCCCTTGGTAACAGTGCTGCCCCACGAGGCAACGGCAAGCTGCTTGCCAATGAAGGCTGAGGGCCTGCCGCCGTCCAACTCATAAGGTGCGAAGGATGAGGTCTGCACGTCCTCCACCGCGCCGGCGTTGATGCGGGTGACCAATTCGGCGAGTCCTGGGACGGCCTCGGCATTCTGAAGCAGTTCATCGCCCTTGGTGACGGAATAGACAATCGTGCCGTTGAGGTCGGTCACGTAGATGTCGCTAACGCCGACATTCTTCCACGCACTTGCGATGGTTCCGTGAATGGAACTGTGATGGATCGCATACAGAAGCTTCAGGCCGGTGCCATCAAAGCCTGCCCGTTCCTCCGGTGATTGGCCCTTCTGATACTCGGCCTTGATCATCTCGCCTTCGCTCGGGATGACGTTCGTCATCGTTTCGACGGCCTGACCGATCGCTGTGTTTTGAGCAAGGTCGCCAAGCGACTGAGAGATACGGTTCTGATAGCGGGCAAGGTCGCTGGCCTGTTTGCCGGCAACCGATTCAAGCCGAAGCTTGTTCGCTTCGATAAGGCCGTCCTTGCCGATCTGGTAGCTCAGAAGTCCGACGGACAGGCAGGACACGAAGGTGGCCCCGACCACCAGTCCTGCAAATTTTGCCTTGATCGACAATGACCTGCCGCCACTTGCAAGACCCGATGATCGTGACATGCGTGATATCCCCCACACAAACAACATTGGTGGCGGCATCCTTGTCAGGAATTCATTGCGGCTGTCTTAATGAAAGACTCTCGTATACTGCCGTCGCAATGCGATCAGTCGAAAAGGCTGGATACGGATTCTTCGAGCGCCGTGCGGTTGATGGCTTCACCAAGAAGGGTGGCGGTCGTGACAACGCGGATGTTGGGCGCGGACTGCACCGCGGTCGTGGGCTGGATCGTGTCCGTGATCACCAGTTCACGAAGCTTGGAAGAGGTGATGCGCGCGACGGCTCCACCAGAGAGAACGCCGTGCGTGATGTAGGCCGTGACACTGGTCGCACCTTTATTGAGCAATGCTTCCGCAGCGTTGCAAAGGGTGCCGCCGGAATCCACGATGTCGTCGACGAGCAGGCAGTCCCGCCCAGCGACTTCACCGATCACATTCATCACCTCGGATTCACCGGCCCGCTCGCGGCGCTTGTCGACGATCGCCAGAGGACAGTCGATACGCTTTGCTAGTGACCGGGCCCGGACAACCCCGCCGACGTCGGGAGATACCACCATGACGTTCTTTACGTCATAGTTTTCCTTCACGTCTCGCGCGAGGATTGGAACGGCGAACAGGTTGTCCGTCGGAATGTCGAAGAAGCCCTGGATCTGACCAGCATGAAGATCAAGCGTCAGAACACGGTCTGCGCCGGCCTCGGTGATCAGATTGGCAACAAGCTTGGCGGAGATGGGCGTGCGTGGGCCAGCTTTCCGATCCTGACGTGCGTAGCCGAAGTAGGGAAGAACCGCAGTGATGCGCTTGGCGGATGACCGCCGAAACGCATCGATCATGATCAGCAGTTCCATCAGGTGATCGTTTGCAGGAAATGAGGTCGACTGGATCACGAACACGTCCTCGCCGCGAACGTTCTCCTGGATCTCAACGAAAATTTCCTGATCTGCGAAGCGTCTAACAGTGGCCTTTCCGACTGGAACATTGAGATAGGTGCAGATCGCGTCGGCAAGTTGCCGGTTCGAATTGCCTGCGAAAACCTTCATTTCGGCCCGCCCGTTGTCACGCTGAATGGGCGCCTTTTACCGGTGCGCGATTTGAATGCAAGAGAGTTTCAGATGCGTCCGCATTTTTTATGAACAATGCGTGACCTGCAGCTTAGCCCTTCTGCGCCTGCTTCCATGCCACGTATTCGTTGATGGTCTTGGTGGCGATCGTTTCCATCGTCGTCGGCGGGACTGCCGCCCATGGATCCTTGGCTGCCGTTGCGACCTGCTCCTGCCCTTGGAGGCGATGCAAGCGCCCGCCGTTGTTGTCGAGGATGTCCCAAACATAGACCACGGTAACTGCGTCACTGTTGCCGAAGGCGGAGAAGTACCCCTTCAAGATATGATCGGCGGTGGTGTCGGCCGAAGCGCGGATTTCCAGACCGGCGCCGCGGGCCTGAGCTCCAAGTTGCCGCGACAGAGGCGTCACCGCTTGAATGGGCGCTCCTATTATCGGCAGGAAACGGATCGTGCCCGAAGGGGAGGAACTTGGCGAGCTAAGCCGCGTACCAGTTGACCGCTGGTCAGGTGACGAGTCTGGAGCGGCGGCGGTCATGGCGCCGGTTGGAGCAGGGGGCGGGGCTCCTGGAAGTGACGGCTCGGAATTCCCTGCTTCGAGAGCCTGCGCCTGCGCTTCAAGCGTGTTCTGAGGGGGGCGAAGATGGCTGGGTTGTTCTGCAGCACGAACATAGGAATAGCTTGTTGGCGCTTCACTGCCAGCGAGTTGATCCACCTCTGCCTGTGTCAACGGGCTCGATGGACGCAGGCCGCCACCCACGTCCACCTGAGGGGTCAATGCGTCGCTGGTGCTGCAGGCCGACAGAAGGACAGAAAGGGTTGCGACACAGAGTGCCGTTGCCAGTCGTCGCATGTCCACCTCCGTCTGCCGTCCGCAGCAGCGACCTTAAGTGTGGCGCTT
>DASYHX010000626.1:0-7021 GCA_035998065.1 Pseudorhizobium sp. | reverse complement strand
GCTTGCAGTTATCATGGTGATGATGCTGATCGTCATGGTGCTCGGCACCTTCCTCGAATGGATCGCGATCCTGTTCATCACCGTGCCGATCTTCGCGCCAGTCGTGATCGATCTCGGTTTCGATCCGATCTGGTTCGGCGTGCTCTTCGCGATGAACATACAGATCTACTATCTCTCGCCGCCCTTTGGACCTGCCTGCTTCTTCCTGAAGTCGGTCGCTCCGAAAGAGGTCAGCCTGCAGGACATCTTCGCTGCCGTCCTTCCGTTCATCGCTTTGCAGGTGGTCGGACTGACCTTGGTGCTGTTTTTCCCGCAGATCGCCCTCTTCATCCCGAGCCTGTTGAACTGAGGAGCCGACGATGAGCGATCACGACGATACGAACCGCAACCTGATGAAGGGTGACGAGGACATCGCGCCGACGGAGTTTGCAGCCGACGAAACCGCGGAGGCCGACTTCGGCAACTGGCCCGAAATCATTGGAGCCGTCGCCACTCTCCTCCTCATTTGGTTTACCTTCGCATTCACGGGATAAGACTATGACCCCCCGCAAGACCTATGAACAACTCCGTTCTGCCCGCTGGATGGTGCCCGACGACCAGCGCTCCTTTGGCCATCGTTCGCGCACCATGCAGATGGGCTATGACCCTGCCGATTGGGAGGGCAGGCCGATCGTCGCGATCATCAACACCTGGTCGGACGCCCAACCTTGCCACATGCACTTCAAGGACCGCGTGGAGTGGGTGAAGCGCGGCGTGCTGCAGGCAGGCGGCTTCCCGATGGAGCTCCCAGCGCTCTCGTTGTCGGAAAACTTCGTGAAGCCGACGACCATGCTCTACCGCAACATGTTGGCGATGGAGACCGAAGAGCTTTTGCGCTCCCACCCGGTGGACGGCGCCGTCCTCATGGGCGGATGCGACAAGACCACACCCGGCCTTGTCATGGGTGCGGTCAGCATGGGCCTGCCATTCATCTATCTTCCAGCCGGACCGATGCTACGCGGTAACTGGGCAGGAAAGCATCTCGGTTCCGGTACCGACGGCTTCAAGTTCTGGGACGAGCGCCGCGCCGGCACGATCTCCAAGGAAGAGTGGCAGGGCATCGAAGGCGGGATCGCGCGATCCTATGGCCATTGCATGACGATGGGCACGGCCAGCACGATGACCGCGATTGCCGAAGCCATGGGCCTGACCCTGCCCGGTGCCTCCTCGATTCCCGCGGCCGACGCCGGGCACCAACGCATGTCGACCCAGTGCGGACGCCGGATTGTCGACATGATCTGGGAGGACCTGACGCCGGACCAGATCATCACGCCGGCTGCCGTGAAGAATGCGGTCACGGTGGCGATGGCGACCGGTTGTTCCACCAACGCCATCATCCACTTGATCGCCATGGCCCGCCGTGCGGGGGTGCCGCTGGAGCTCGATGATCTCGACCGTGTTGGTCGCACGACACCCGTCATCGCCAACATCCGCCCGTCAGGCACGACCTACCTTATGGAGGATTTCTACTATGCGGGCGGCCTTCGGGCACTGATGAAGCAGCTCGGAGACAAGCTGGACGCCAGCGCAATCACCGTAACGGGCCAGCCGCTGACGGACGGGCTTGAGCTTGTAAAGGTGTGGAATGACGATGTGATCCGGCCGCTTTCCAACCCGGTCTACCACGAGGGTTCGCTTGCCGTCCTGAAGGGCAATCTCTGCCCCGATGGCGCCGTGATCAAGCCTGCTGCCTGCGATCCCAAGTTCCATCATCACCGCGGACCGGCGCTGGTGGCTGATAGCTATGCTGAACTGAAGACAATCATCGATGATCCGGACTACCCGATGACGCCCGACACGGTCCTGGTGCTCCGCAACGCCGGTCCGCAGGGCGGCCCCGGCATGCCGGAATGGGGGATGATCCCAATGCCAAAAGCACTTTTGAAGCTCGGTCTGCGAGACATGGTGCGCATCTCCGACGCCCGGATGTCCGGCACGTCGTTTGGCGCATGCGTCCTGCATGCCGCCCCGGAAGCCTATGTCGGCGGGCCGCTGGCGCTCCTGAAGACGGGAGACATCGTTGAACTCGACATCCCGAACCGCAGCCTCAACATGCTCGTCGATGAGACTGAGCTCGCGATGCGTCAAGCAGCATGGGTTGCACCGGAGCCGCGTTACGGCCGTGGCTATGGCCTGATGTTCTCCAAGCATATCGAGCAGGCGGACAAGGGCTGCGACTTCGATTTCCTGAAAACCGACTTCGGCCCAAAGGTCGAAGAACCTGCGATCAACTGACGTTCAAGACCCGGAGAAGAAGATGTCCGACTATGTGCTTTCCGACGAGACGCGCAACAAGCTGATGAAGGTCTCAACCGCATCTGTAGCAACCGCGCTTTACAAGCGAGGTCTTCGCAACCAGTTCATCCAGGGTGTCCAGCCGGTTTTCTGGAAGGGCAAGAACATGGTCGGACAGGCTTTCACGCTGCGCTATATTCCGGCGCGCGAGGACCGGAACCCGATCACGGTCTTCCGCAATGCTGACCACCCTCAGCGCGTCGCCGTCGACACCTGCCCGGCGGGCTGGGTTCTGGTGATGGACAGCCGCAAGGACGCACGTGCTGCGTCGGCAGGGTCCATCCTGGTTACCCGCCTCGCCGTTCGCGGCTGCGCCGGCGTCGTGTCCGATGGCGGCTTCCGAGACGCAGAAGGGATCGGCAAGCTGGATATGCCTGCCTACCACCAGCGTCCATCGGCACCGACGAACCTCACCCTGCATGAGGCGCTCGACATCAACGTCCCCATCTCCTGCGGCGACGCGCCGGTTTTCCCCGGTGACGTGCTCCTGGGTGACGGCGACGGCGTCATGGTTATTCCCGCGCATCTGGCTGACGAGATCGCCGATGAATGCGCTGGCATGGAAAGTTTCGAGGACTTCGTACTCGAGCAGGTAAACAATGGCACATCCATCATCGGGCTCTACCCAGCGACCAGCGACAAGGTGCAGACCGATTATGCTGAGTGGCGAAAGCGGGAAGGACGCTGACACCGCCGGTGGAGGTGGACATGCCTCAGGGGTCGAAAGCGCGCTGAGGCATGTCTACTGGCGACTAAACACAAAGCAGACGGCGAAATTGAGCCCGCCGTTACTGCTCTAGCGTCAACGGAGCTAAGCCATCAGATCAAACACGTGATGATGGATGACGCCGTCGAACATGGCGAGTAAGCCTTTTGTCATTTCGCGGCTTTCATAGCGCACCGGCGAGTCAAGCGCCTCCGCCAGCGCCTCCGTGCTGTCGTACATGGTCGACAGCACCATGGGATAAGCGGGAGCGCCCTCGTCCCGCTCTAGAGCGTAGAGGACACGGACTTCGCGAACGCCGGGGAACCTCAGCCACATAGGCATCAGTTTGTCCGCCACATATGCCTTGAAGGCGGCTTCCTTGCCTTGGTGAATGCGGCCTTCGAAAAGTGCCTGGCGAATAATCATGATGTGTCCGATTCCGTTGATCGTGGCCGGCAGTTTATCGCCGCTGAAGAATGCATGGAGATCGGCCAGGGCAATTTCGCCTATCCCGATCCGCGCCTGGCGCGCCCCACTCCCCTGATGCGGCATCAACACCGTGTTCGGCGAGGTGAAAAATTCATCGCAGATACGTGACTCGCCATCCTGGTTGCTCCGTCCTGAGCACGAATGGCTCAGGAGATCTGGCCGAGGAAGTTGCGCGTCCGCTCATGTTGGGGGTTGTTGAAGAAGTCTTCCGGCGCACCGGCTTCAACGATCTCTCCGCGGTCCATGAAAATCACGCGGTCGGCGACCTGGCGGGCGAAGCCCATCTCATGCGTCACGCACAGCATGGTCATCCCCTCGTTGGCGAGGTCGATCATCGTGTCGAGGACCTCCTTCACCATCTCCGGGTCGAGGGCCGATGTCGGTTCATCAAACAGCATGATCTTCGGGTTCATGCAGAGAGCCCGAGCAATGGCCACACGCTGCTGCTGGCCGCCGGAAAGCTGGGCCGGATACTTTTGGGCCTGCTCAGGAATGCGTACCCGCTCCAGGAACTGCATGGCCGTTGCTTCAGCCGCCGCTCTGGAAACTCCCCGGACCTTCATGGGTGCAAGCGTGCAGTTCTGCAGCACGGTCATGTGGGGGAATAGATTGAAGCTCTGGAAAACCATGCCGGTCTCCTGCCGCACAATATCGACATTCTTGCCGCCCGCCGTCAGGTCGTGGTCGTCGACCACGATGCGCCCCTTCTGGATCATCTCCAACTGGTTGATGCAGCGGATCAGGGTCGACTTGCCGGAGCCTGAGGGACCGCAGATGACAATGCGCTCTCCGCGTTCCACCGAAAGGTTGATGTCCTTCAGCGCGTGGAACTCGGCGTACCACTTGTTGACGCCCTCCATCGTCACCGCCGGACCAGAAGCTCCCCGCACGTGTGCCTTCGATGTGTGAGCATGAGTATCAGCCATGCGAGGAACTCCTCTGTCTTCTCTTACTTGCCTTCGGCGACGAAGTTCGGCAGCGGCGTGCCGAGCCACTTTTCGTGGATCGCGCTGAGCTGGCCGTCCGCCTTGACCTTCTCGAGGAAGGCGTTGACGGCTTCCAGCAGTTCACTCGAACCCTTCCGTACAGCGATACCCTGGACCTGCTGGCTCAGCTCAAGCTTCTGGTTGAAGCGGCCGGGCGCTGCCTGTTCGATCTGGGCGGCCACGACGTTCGAGACGCCGATCAGCTCAACCTGACCAGACAGCAAAGCCTGAACGGCACTCGCATCATCATCGAAGCGCTGAATAGTCGCATCCTGGGGAGCGATCTTCGTGACTGCAGTGTCCTGCGTACTAGCGCGGGCCACACCAATGGTCTTGCCGGAAAGATCCTCCGCCTTGGTGACCTCCGCATCCGCGGCACCAAAGACGCCGATGGAGATGCCTGCATAGGGTTCAGAGAAGTCGACACTCTTGGCACGCTCCTCGGTGATACCCAAGGATGCGACGAGCAGGTCTACCTGATTGCTCTGCAGGTAGGGAATGCGGTTGGGACCGGTGACCGGAACGATCTGCGCCTCGACACCCCACTCCTTGGCAAGAAGCTTTGCCACATCCGCGTCGTAGCCATCAGGCTGATTGTTTTCATTCATGATGCCGAATGGCGGGAAGTCCACCAACATCCCGATCTTGACGGTTCCTGCGGACTTGATGCTCTCAAGCGTCTGCGCCACTGCGGGGAGAGAGGCCGCCGCAGCCATCAAGCCTGCGCCCATGATAGCGACTGCTGCGCGTCTGGTAATGTTCATGTTTCCTACCCTTTCTTGATCTGCCGGCCCTCCCGCCGGCGGGGTCTCGTCAACGTTGTGTTGCCCGAGAAAACCTGACTTCCATGCGCCGCGCCAACAGCGAAAGCGGCCAGCACAAGATGAAATAGATGGCCGCCACCGTTCCGAAGACCATGAAGGGGCTGAAGGTGGCATTGTTGATGATCTGCCCCTGCCGTGTGAGCTCGGTAAATCCGATGATCGCGGCAAGCGAGGTGCCCTTGATGAGCTGGACGAGAAATCCCACGGTTGGCGCCACGGCAATGCGCGCCGCCTGAGGGAGCACGATGTAGCGCATCCGGTTGTAATACTTCAAGCCAAGCGCCGTTGCCGCCTCACGCTGGCCCGACGGCACCGCTTCGATGCAGCCCCGCCAGATTTCGCCGAGAAATGCGCTCGCGTGCAGCGTCAGCGCGATCGTTGCGGCAATCCATGGGTTGATCGCCAGGCCAAAGATGTTCATCCCAAAGAACACCAGAAAGAGCTGCATCAGAAGCGGCGTTCCCTGGAAGACGCGAATGAAACCGAGCGCCACCAGTCGCAGAGGCGGGACATCGGAGACGCGGGCAAGAGCAACCAGCAAACCGCCGATCCCGCCGCCGGCAAAAGCGATCGCGGAGAGTGCGATCGTCCACTGCGCCGCCATGAGAATGATGAGGAACTCGTTCCAGCCAAAGGGTCTGATCATCCTGTCGCTCCTATCGGCTCAGCGGGTACTTGAACGCCATCTTCTCGATCGCGGCGAAGATCGCCGAGAAGCCGATCGACAGGGCGAGGTACATCAGGGTGATGACGATATAGACCTCAAAGCTCGCGAAGGTTGCCGACTGCAGGTCATTGCCGGCAGCCGCGAGGTCGTCCGCAGAGATCACCGAAACAACGCTCGACGTCAGCATCAGGTAGATGAATTGGCTCGTCAAAGACGGATAAACAGTGCGTAGCGCCGGCTTCATGATGATGTAGCGAAAGACCTGCAGCTTCGACAGCCCAAGTGCAGTCCCTGCCTCCACCTGCCCCTTCTGAATGGATTCGATGCCGGCGCGGATGATCTCGGTGCCATAGGCGCCAAAGTTGACGACGAGCGCCAGCAAAGCCGCGCTATTGGGAGAAAGGCGCAGACCGAGCGATGGCAGGCCAAAGAAGATAAAGAAGATCTGGACCAGGAAGGGCGTATTGCGGATGATTTCGATATACGCGTTGATGACGAACCGGATCAACGAAGGGCCGGCGGTCTTGCCCCAGGCACAGACGATCGAGACGATCAGTCCAAGCAGCATCGCGGCGCAGGACAGGCGGATCGTCAGCCAGGCGCCTACCAGCAATTGGTCGAACGAAGCAACCACCGGCGCGAAGTTGAAATCATACACTTGAGCCTCCCGGGCCGGCGCTCCTCACCGCGCCTTTAGATCGATCTAATTTGCCAGCTATGGCTGAGTCAACTCCCCAACGGCGAACCGGTTCATCAGGACAACAGCGGGCCACATGAATCGCGGACATGAAGCTTGGTTGGATTGATCCACCGACGCGGCGGCAAAAAGGGCTGAGCGATGCGATCGAGAAGCAACGCTGCCGCCTTCTGGCCAATCTCGCTGGGTGCCGTCGAAACGGAGGTTAGACGAGGTCGCATCGCTTCGGCATCCGCCACATCGTCGAAGCCTATTAGTGAAATGTCCCGACCGATCTTCAAACCGCGATCATAGAAGCCGGCAGCCAGTCCATGGGCG
>DASYHX010000625.1:0-3885 GCA_035998065.1 Pseudorhizobium sp. | reverse complement strand
GATCTGCTTGCATGTGAAGGAAATGGCAAAAAGGTGCTGAACCTCCGTCACCGCGCGTTTCTGCACCGATAACTCACGGGAGCACTCATCGAGCGACTTCATTGCCGCCGCCGGGGGACTCCAGGGCCTTTGGGCTTGAGACTGTCTGATGCAGTCGCTCAGGCGCTGCAGGTGGTCGGCGCTTTCGCGTATCACGCGGTCGATCGGCTCGGCGATCGGGCCGGGCTGCCCAGCATGGGGGAAGGGTTCGACGAGTTGATCCAGGAGGACGACCCCATACCAGAACCTCTCGATCTCGCGCCGCAATTCTTCCCTGGCATCGACGGCGGCGCTGGTGGAGCGTAGCCGCGGTTGTGACTGACGAAGCAAATCCCGCGCTTGAGCCAACTGCGATTCCACGGCATCGCGCGAGACCCCTTGACCTTTCTGCGGACCGTCGACGAAGTGGCGGCGGTCCCGCCCGATGAACGCGCCGATGGAGCGCAGCGCGTTGGCCAGGTGCTCGTCCACTTGCTTGTGCGCCGCGCGCGGCATGACGGCGGCAGCGGCGGCGGCACCACACAGCGTGCCCAGCGCGATCTCGCCCGCCTTGAGGACCGATCCCTCGACCACTTCGACGCCTGGGGCGAGCACGAGCATTGTCACGGTGACAAGGCCATAGCTCAGTCCGGGACGTAGAGCCGAGAGTGCGGCCATGGCGGCCACGCCGGTGACCAATCCGGCAAAGGTCTGCCAGCCACCGCTGCCGAAGGCAAAATTGGCGATCAGACCAAGCAGCAGACCGGCTCCACCCCCGGCCATGCGTCGTGCGGCGCTGCGGATAGTTCCGCCGATGCTGGACTGGACGACGAAGACGGCCGAGAAGACGACCCAGGACACGTCGGGGAGGCCCAGGGATTTGGCGATGCCGAAGGCCAGTGCCGCGCCGCCCGCCGTCTGGACCGCGAGCCTCAGCGGCCGAAGTCCAGCCAGGCGACGGAGCCAGCCGGAGATGCTGCGGTGGCGCGATCCTGCGGGCGTGTCTTTGGTTGGAGTGTCGGGCATGATCGAGACGAGCGAGTTGAGCGAGCGGGGCCGCAAGGGGAAGACCGCGATGGAGGTTGGAATGGCGTAAGCTACGCCCAGATCGTCAACCGCCGGCGCCGCCATCTGTTCCGGACGACCGGCGAGGGTGTTCTTGATGGCGGGTGGCGTGTCGTCGGAGATGGTGTGCTCCTTGTTGGGTTGACCCAAGACGATCCTCGGGTCTCACCGATTCGCCCGAGGATGGCGAGTGGACACACTCCTCCCTTGGCGTTCTCGGTTTTTCTTAAATCGGTCGGGGCGCTGAAAGCTGCCGCGTAAAGTTAGTTTATGTGGCACCTCTCAGCGCCCCGTTCGGCGGTTGTTATCCGCGACTCCGGTCTCTCTGCCTGGGCCGCATGGGGAGGTGTTTGATCGCCGGTTTCCCGGAACCCGGAGTTTCCTCCGGTGTATCTCGTCGGACCCGAAGATCCGGCGACATCCTCTCCATCGACCCCCCTGTGTGCCGCACAGGCACGCCCGGCGCGCTGTTCGGGCATCAGAAGCAGGTGGCCGGTCCTTGAACCATCCCGCTTCCCCCGTGTCGCCGGAGGGAGACCATTTTCCGCGGACCCCGATGGTGAAGGTGCACGTCGTCCCTTCACCACCAGCGCCGGCCCCGCCTCGCCAGGACGCCTCCTGGTGTATCCGAGGGCGGAACGGGGGAAGTATGGGCACGGGTTTGGGGGGTGGGGATGAGGGAGGATGAAAATTCGTGCAAGACGTTGATGTCGTTGATGGGGGTGCGTGAGAACGTCCCCCTCACCAAGTTGGCCTCGCCAATCGGATTCGCCTCTTGGGGCTTGCCTTCGCGCGGGACGCGCTCAGGCCTCCGTTCGTTGAAATCAACTTCATTGATTTCGGGCCTTCGGCCACCACTCCAGAGCCTCTCCCACAAGGGGAGAGGGAGAGCGTCGAGGCTGCCGCACCGTCTCCTCTCCCCTTGTGGGAGAGGATGTCAATTTCAGCATCTTAGCGCCAACTAAGTGCTAGAAATTGCAGGCGAGGGGGATCATGCTAGGTACCTCTCATGTTTGGGGAAGTTCGATGCGCCACCAGCCCCCGCCGATCAACCGGAGCCGTGCCCGCGGCATGCGGAGGGATCCGACGCGGGCGGAGGACATGCTGTGGGAGGCACTGCGCGACCGGCGGCTCGCGGGCGCCAAGTTCCGCCGGCAGGTGCCGCTCGAGCGCTACATCCTCGATTTCGTCTGTTTCGAGCGCCGGCTGATCGTCGAGGTGGATGGCTGGCAGCATGCGGAGAGCCGGGGCGACGGGATCCGCGACGCCTTCTTCCGGTCGCAAGGGTTTCGCGTCCTGCGGTTCTGGAACGAGGAGGTGGAGGAGAACATCAACGCCGTCTGCCTGCGGATCCTGGCGGAGCTCCAGAATGGCGGCGAATGAGGCTTGTCCTCTCCCCTTGTGGGAGAGGATAGTTCGCCCCAAGAGGCGAAGCCGATTGGCGAGGTGAACTTGGTGAGGGGGCTGTAGCTGATCTCAGCGTTCTACGCCCTCACCGACAAGATCTACAAACTTAGCTGCGCTAAGATCGTGATCTTGAAACCTTTCCCACCAGGGGAGAGGGAGGGCGTCGAGGGTGCCGCAGCGGCTCCTCTCCGCTCAATGGTCTGGATGCGGTGCCAGGGGCGGCTTCTTATCGATTGGAGGCCATCCGAATTCCGATCGCGAGAGTGAGCAAAGTTGTTCGATCTGCTGCATAATCTTATCTGCAACCAAAGACTGACCTTTCGGATCCTCTGACCAGCAATACAACTGATTATCCTGAAGGGATAACACAGCGAAATCATCGACCGCGTCGGAATCCTTATCGACATTTCTTTGCACGAGCGTAAGCAAAGCCGCAACGTGGTTCTTGCTCAGCTTCGGCTTTCGAGTGTTCCAAATATGGAGAGCCGTCCGCCGCCCGTTGAACTCGATTACGCAGTCGGCTTCAAACTTGACGCGGAACAAGCCGGAAGGACTTTCGAAAACTATCGGCTCACAAAATGTGACCTTGCCCGGATGTGCATTTAGCCATCTTAGGAAACGTACAATGCCGCGCTTAGCAGATCGTCTTTCAGAGGGTTTTTTAATGGCTGCAACATCAGAAAGAACCTGCGCGAAAGTAGCGTTTCCGCTTGTCAGGCCATGGATTCCTCGACGCAAGCTCCGGTGATAGTCGTAGCCGCCGGCTTTAGCAGGTTTGTGCCTTTCGCGTACGGCGTACTTCTGGGGTCTTGGATTTGAACAAACTACCTTCAGGAAGGCGGAGAATCCAAAAGTTGGTACTTTAGTCATGTGACTTCTTTCTGCGAAATTCGCATAGCTGTTTCGCTGTCGCCCAACTCGACTCCGGGAAAGACTCTACGTACAGTGACCTTGCTACAGGGTGGAGAGCTTCTCTTTGCCCCACGAGAGCGACAGCTTGTTCGTGGTACCAAAGCCGAGACTGCCAGGTCTCGGCTTTGGTATTTCTAGGAGTGGCGTAAACGTGCCTTGCTCCAGGTGTTCGGCTTCCTTAGACGCGAAAAGCCCAGGGATACCTGCCCTGGGCTTTTCGTTAGTCATTGCCGGAGCTCCCAAGTTCCTCCTCAAGAGCACCCGCTTGTGGCACCGCAAGTATCGCACTTCTCACACGTCCCATTCCGTACCATCGTAAAGTTCTGGCACTCGGAGCACATGTTACCGGTGTAGCCCTGGGCGATCGAGCGCATGCGGCGTTCGGCTTCGACCTTCTTGGCTTCCGTCTTGGCAGCGGCAGCGTCGGCGGCGGCTTTGTCGGAGAAGAGGGCGGTGGAGGCCTGCTGCTGTTCGGTGGCAAGC
>DASYHX010000624.1:0-2002 GCA_035998065.1 Pseudorhizobium sp. | reverse complement strand
CATCTCCAGCAGCCTGGCAGCCGCCACGCGGCCGTGGCCGGCGAGGATCATGTCGTCGCTGTCGATCAGTACGGGGTTGGTGAAGCCAAAGCGCTGAATGGAGTCGGCGATCTGGCGCACCTGCTTCTTCGAATGGGTGCGGGCGTTTCTGGCGAACGGCTTGAGAGAGGTCGGGGGCAGGTAGGTGATCTGCGACTTGGGCACGGCGGTGAACCTTCTACTGAGGGGGCGACGAGTCGCCGCCTGACGTCATCGTAAGATAGAGAAAACGCTATCGGAGTCAAACGCGGCTGCACGATCGCGTCAGACCAGGAGAACAAACCTGTGGATCAGCGGCGGCGAATAAGCTACGCCTTCTCCCTGTTGATCTCGGAAGAGCAGGGCGAACGGAGAGTATGGCAAAGCCGAAGCACGAGTTCGCAGGCCGGAATGCAGAGCTTCCCGAGTCTGCGCTGGCGATGCGGGCTGCCTCAGGAAGATGAGCCTTGGCGCGCGCATCGGCGAGCTTCGCCGCAAACGGGGCCAGTCGCTTCAGGACGTCGCGGACGCTGTCGGCGTCTCGAAGGCGCACATCTGGGAGCTGGAAAAGCGTCGGACCGACAATCCTTCGATGGCGCTCGTCACGCGGCTGGCCGATCACTTCGCCGTCACGGTCGCCTTTCTCATCGGGGAGGATATCGAGGCCGAGGACGCCGACGCCGAGCTGCAACGCATGTTCCGGCAAGCACAGGCGCTCGATGAGCGGGAGCGGGAAATCCTCGATTCTATGATGCAGTCGCTCTTGAAGAGCCGCAGCCGATCGGGCGGTAGCTGAAGTGGCGACCGGCTCGAGCGGCCCAGGTGGGAGCGCAGGCGACGGCGATCTGTGTCTGGACCGCATGCTGATCGCGGAGGTCGGTGCGAACCCGCAGCGCCTGGCGGCAGCCATCCACGCGCAGCTTGGGGACGTGCCGGGACCGGTGCCGATCGCTGCCATCGCCCACGCACTCGATATCGTAGAGATCCGCGTGGAGCCGATGCCCAACATCGAAGGGGCTCTTCTCACCACGCCCGAGCGCAGTTCGGGCAAGATCCTGTTGAATGCTCGATCTTCCTCGCGACGTCGCCGCTTCACGCTCGGCCATGAGCTCGGGCACTTCCTGAACGACTGGCACAGACCAACATCGCCGGGTGGGTTCCAGTGCTCGCGCGCCGACATGATCGAGACCGACAGCGCGAGCAAGAACCGCCATCGGCGTCAGGAGGCGGAGGCAAACAGGTTCGCCATCGAGCTCCTGGCGCCTCGGGCGAAGACGAAGCAGTACCTGCGCGGGGCCGCCGACCTGCGTCATGTGCTGGCGATGGCGGACGCCTTCGACATCAGTCGTGCTGCTGCGGCCCGGCGCTATGTCGAGTTGCACGGCGACGCTCTGGCGGTCGTCTTCAGTCGCAACAACCGCTTTCTTTACGCCGATCGGACCCAGGGCTTCCCCAACCTGTGTCTTGGCCGGGGTCCGGCGGTGCCGCGACTTCCGAGCGGCGATGCCGCCGGCTCGCTGTCGGTGGCTGAGGAGATGGACTCCGAGGATTGGCTCGCCGCGTCACGCGTGGCCTCGCTCCAGGTCCAGACACTCCATCAGAAGGAGGGCTATGCGATCTCCCTCCTGCGCATCGACGCTGTTCCCGACGATGATGAGGGTGACGGCTTGGACGATGCTTACGACCGGTTCGAGCGGTTCAAGAGTCGCTGAAGGAGCGACCTGATCCCCCGCTCCTTGACGAGGGAGGCGGTGCGTTCCGCCCGCCCCTGTTAGGCACCTCCAGCTTCCCTGTCGGCGCTGAGGGGTTTCCCTGTTCCCGGACATGGGGAATTTGCGCCCAAGCTGCGGCAGATGCTGGGGTCTCGGTGCTGGAACTGTCCCCACCCTTGCCAGAATGGGAGGCATTCCCTGTTCTTTCCCTGTAACCGGGGATGCGGGCGCGGAGACGAGTTCGCTCAAGACTGCCTCCACAGCCACATCGC
>DASYHX010000623.1:0-1683 GCA_035998065.1 Pseudorhizobium sp. | reverse complement strand
ACCCCAAACATCAGGATGGATATAGTGACCCACCGCCTCCCCCGCCAGGGCGAGGCTGACCACGTCAAGGTTCTGCCAGTGATTCCCAAGCGACGTCATAACGACAGAGGTGGAAGAGACCGATTCGATCGAATCGAGCGTACCCGCCATGATCGCCAGCAGCAGGCAAAGCAGACTGAGGAAGTGAAAGAAAGTGCGGATCAAGGGCGCAGGCTCCAGGGTCTTGACGGGTGAAATCAGCTGCTCATCCGTCGTTCTTCAGCGATACCGCTTGGCGCAAACTTGCGCAACGAATGCAGCATCTCACGGGACGACGCGATTTTGCGAGAAATTCCGGTTGATCGGAAGACAAACCTCGTTATATATCGCGCCCGACCGCTGCATTGCGTTTGCGCAGGCAGCCCTTACTCTTCAAGGACAGGTGGCCGAGTGGTTGAAGGCGCACGCCTGGAACGCGTGTATACGTGAAAGCGTATCGAGGGTTCGAATCCCTCTCTGTCCGCCACCCTCCCCTCTGATTCCAAGATCGAGTTGGCGGCGATAGGTCCGCACAAGCCTGAACTGCGATTTCTCCGCTGCCGGATGTACGGTTTAGGAGGAAGATGACCTTGTCTCACGAATGCGACAACTCAGAGTTGATCTCGGAACAGACGCTTGCGCTTTTCCTGGAAGACAACAGCATGGATCAGCTGACGGACATCCTTGTCGATTCGCTTGAGGAAACGCTGAGCCTTTTGCGTGACGAATACTGCTTCGAAACCGTCCATTGAAACAGGTCGTCCTCGACGACCGTTCCTGATGCTCCCCCAATCTAACGCGGTATAACCAACCGTTACAGGACCGGCGGAACCAGAGTTCAACGAATGTGTTCTTCTGCGCGGAAGGGCACAGATAAGGAGAACTCTAATGAAAAACATCATGCTAGCTTCTTGCGTTGTCGCCGTAGCTTCCTTCGCCTCGGGCGCTTTCGCTCAGGAAGGGACTGCAAGCGGCGCAGCCGGCGGTGCAGTAACCGGTGCCATCATTGGTGGACCTGTCGGTGCAGCAGTCGGCGGTATTGCAGGCGCAGCTCTGGGTACGGCGATCGATCCGCCGCCGCAGGAAGTTGTGACCTATGTTCAGGAACAGCCGGCTCCAGCAACACCCGTCGTCATCGAGCGACAGATCGAGGTTGGGCAGCCACTGCCTGAGACCGTGGTACTGACACCGGTTCCCGAGCACACCAGCTATTCCTATGCCGTGGTGAACGAGCAGCGTGTGATCGTTGACCCCGAGAGCCGGACGGTCGTCCAGGTCATTCAGTAAGCCACCACGTCAGATGATACTCGGGTCAGAGGCTCTGCTCACGCGGAACCTCTGACCGCTTCACACTAGCACCGCCTGCTCCACGCGATCCTGAGCGCCAAAGAAGCGCAGATAACGCTCGACTTCCGCAGGATCCCCCGTTGCCTTGCGCGGATTGTCGGAGAGCTTCACGGCGGGCCGGCCGTTGGCATCGCTGACCTTGCACACCAGCGAGATGGGCTTCAGGCTTTCCACGTGCTGTGGTGCGCAACCGGCAAAATCGTTCGTGAGGTTCGTTCCCCAGCCGAAGCTCATTCGGACGCGTCCTTCGAAGTGCCGATAGGTATCGATGATGGCATCCACGTCCAGGCCGTCGGAAAAGATTAGGAGCTTGCCCCG
>DASYHX010000263.1:0-3484 GCA_035998065.1 Pseudorhizobium sp. | reverse complement strand
CGGATCCTGTCGCCGCAGGCCGCCTGGTACGTCACCTCGATCCTCGCCGGCGCCACCACGACGGCCAAAGGCTCGCCCGGCACGATCGCCCACAAGACCGGCACGTCCTACGGTTATCGCGACGCCTGGACGGTCGGCTATGACGGGCGCTACGTGGTGGGCGTCTGGCTCGGCCGGCCCGACGGCGCGCCGGTCGAGGGCCTCGTCGGCGAGGCGAGCGCCGTGCCGGTGATGCAGGACGTTTTCGCCCGGCTCGGGTCCCCGGCGCGGCTGGCCGGCCCGCCGCCCGGCATAATCGCGTCGGCCGGCAGCGGCCTGCCGCCGCCGCTGCGCCGCATGGGCCGCGCCGCCGAGCGCGCGGCGGCCGGGCTGAAGCCGGAGATCGTCTTCCCGCCCAACGCCGCGCGGGTCGAGATCGGCTTCGGCGCCGCCGCCGGGTCGGGCACGCTGCCGCTGAAGGTCCGCAACGGCCGCCCGCCCTTCACCTGGTATGTCGACGGCCGCCCGGTCGCCCGGGGAACGCTGGAGCGCCAGGCAAGCTGGCAGCCGACGGAGCCCGGCTTCCTCAGCATCTCCGTGGTGGACGCCGCCGGCGCGGCCGCGGCGACGAGGGTGTTCGTGGAGTAGGGATCTCGCAGCGAAAACACCGATCGAACTGGGCGGGTGGTGCGGAAGCGGCGACTCATGGCCGGAAAGCGGACGGGCAGGTTTCAAACGACCGCACCGGAAAAGCAGCCCTTCACTTGGTCAGGAAGGTTCGGTCGCTTTGAGCCCTGATTCTAACGTCAGTTCAACCTTCGGAACCACCCTATAGCCTCTGTCGCCTAATGATCATTGCGTGTCAGGGGCTCTATTTCAGTATTTTGTTAGCCCGTAACGCCGCATTGGGGGGGCAAGCGCCGAACATAAGGCTGCTAGGAGTGCGGTTAATACCGCCGACGGCCTTGTATCTGCACTAGCAGTTCTTCTACCCTCCATCGCTATGATAGTCACTGGAGCGCGCAGATGAAATACCAGCGATTTCGGATCAGGAATTTCAAGGGTATCAAGGACACCACAGTAGAACTCCAGGGCATCGCGAGCGCATCGGTTTTTGCGTTCGTTGGGCTAAACGAAAGCGGCAAAACAACTATCCTGGAAGCCATTCATAGTTTTTCACCAGAAGGTGCCACGAGCGAGCTTCTTGGGGAAAAAGGAGTAGGCGTTCCTTTCAAAGACCGGGTCCCCCGCCACCAACTTTCCAACTTTAGCGGCGATGTTTCTGTTGCCGCGACAGTATCTGTCGACGAGACGGACAAGAAGGCGATTATCGCCGGGGTCTTTGCGCAGAACGATCTGCATATCGACCACGAACATTTTCCCGACGAGATCACTTTTGAACGGCAGCAACGGTTCAAAGACGGCGATTTTCAGCAAACTTTTTTCAGCCTTCGAACCGCATTTTTGGTACGCGGGAAGGCCCAACGAAAATGGCGGAAGCCAACCGAAGACGAAGAGCACAAGCTTAAATTGCTGATATACGGTTACACACCGGACATCTCTTATTTCCCAACCTTTGTTTTTGATTTTCCGGAGCGCATCTACCTAACGGATCGCGGCAAGTCACTCGATAAATTCTACAGGGGCGTGTTTCAGGACATTCTGGATTATGACGGGAAAGGTTACACGATCGAGAAGGATGTCGTTAGACGCGTACGCCAAAAAGACTTGGTCACTACATGGGTAAATTTTCTCGCAAGCTGGGCAGGAATCGACGATAGCGAGAAGATCCAGCACGTAATGGACCGGGCAAGCTCAACGGTTACGTCGACGGTCTTCGGCCGATGGAACAAGATTTTTGGCGAAGACGCTAAAGGCAAAGAAGTCGTCATAACGTTCGGTCTGGATGAAGGCCAAAAAGAAGACGCCAAGGGCGCCGTTACAAAAACCCAAGAGCACGACATTTACATCCAGTTTAAGGCACGAGATGGTACCCGACGCTTTGCCGTCAATAATCGATCGCTCGGTTTTCGCTGGTTTTTTGCCTTCATGTTATTTACACAGTTTCGCGTTGCTCGGTCAACAACGCGACCATTGCTTTTCCTGTTTGATGAACCTGCGTCTAACTTACACGCAGCAGCCCAGCAAAAACTGATCGACTGCTTCCCGGAGATAGCGAAGGGAGCACACGCTTTGGCATACACCACCCACAGCCACTATATGATCGAGCCCAAGTGGCTGGAGCAGACTTACATCGTCACAAACCGGGCGGACACGCCGAACGACTCCGTCCTCGACGCCATATCTCTTGATGACGAGTCCTTGGACATCCAAGTGAACGCCTATCGCTCATTCGTAGACAAGAACCCTAGCAAGACAAGTTACTTTCAGCCCATCCTGGACAGGCTTGAGGTTGTCCCCTCGCGATTTGATATCAAGAAGTCTGCGGTCATCGTTGAAGGCCGTCCGGACTACTATGTCTTAAGATATGCTGCGAAGTTACTTTCTATGCCTGAACTACCGTTGATGCCGGGCATGGGCGCGGGGACATTTGGAGCGCTTGCCGCAATGAACGTCGGCTGGAACCTGAACTTTCTCTTTCTCCTCGATGGCGACAAGCAGGGCAAGTCTGAGCGTGACCGATACGCATTAGAGTACGGGATCCCTAATTCACGCGTTCTCACAATCAGTGACATCCAGAGCGACATCACTGCAATCGAAGATCTCGTAGATAGCAGCGCTGCCGCGATAATCGCGGGCATCACCAAATCCAAGGGAAATCCTACAAAACCGCAGATCAAGCGGTTCTTTCAGGAATCGCTCGCGAGCGAAAATATCATCGATCTTGGCGAACACTTCGCGGTCAAATCAGCAGCTATCCTCGACACTCTGAAGGATCATGTGAACGCGATGAAATCCTAGGTCCTTGGGCTCGTCCAGAGTCCGGGACGGACTCGATCGGAGATGCGTTCCCTTGATCTCCGCCAAATGCGCGTTGAATCCGATAAACCAGAGGCGGCACACCTGCTGAACGGACGTTGACGGCGGGTCCTTCAATAATTCACCCACTCCACGGGTGCGTGTCCGCTGGCGGCCCCGATTACGGCAACAGTTGGCGCGCCAGCAGTGGCGACTTTCCAGCGGCGACAGCAGCAATTCGAACGACCGCAATGGGTCGATATTCGCCGTCTGCGGAGTGGCTTCTGCTGGCTGATGCCATCTGGAATGAGGCGGGCCCTGCAGGCGCCACCCTCGTGTCGCTTGGCCATTGCGGGGCAGGGCGCACACGCCCCCCATGCTTACCGGTTGTGACGCCGCCGGTGCCGGGATATGGCAGTCGCGGACAGAAATATCGGCAGAGGCCTTCATGACGTTACCCGAGCGGCTCTACCGTCGGTCGCTGGTCGCTGCGATCACCGCCGGCTTCGCCCTGCTGATCGTGCTCGGCCTGGCGGTGGCGTGGCTGGTCGTGCGCACCGCGGAAAGCAGCGACACCGTCTCGCGC
>DASYHX010000622.1:0-2643 GCA_035998065.1 Pseudorhizobium sp. | reverse complement strand
GCCTTCGCGGGCGAAGACCAGGAACAGGATCATGCTGGCGAGGGAGGCGAGGCTTGCGAGGGCCACCACCGATTGCCAATGGACAGCTGTCATTGCCCCGCGAAAGAGGTGCGGCAGGGAGGAGCCGGCTGTGATTGCGCCAATGACCCCTGCGAACGCTAGGCCGCGGCCGGTGACGAACCACGTGGAGACTAGTTTCAGCGCAGGCGGATAAACGCCGGCGAGGGCAAAGCCCGTGGCGAGGCGTGAGACAATGGCAAGCGCCGGGCCGGGCTCTGCAAGCAGGGCAGCATTGGCGACCGCAGCAAGCGCGGCCGAGGCCGCCATCAGGCGGTTCATCCGGATGATGTCGGGAAGGTTGAACAGGCTGGCCAGCAGCGCTCCGATCACGAAACCAAGTTGCACGCCATTGGTCAGCCAACCAGCGGCGGCTGGAGAGAGGGCCCATTCCCGACTGATTTCGGGCGCGATCGCTGCAGCGGAGAACCAGGTGGAGAAGGAGAGAACGACGGCGACGCACAAGATGGCTAGAACCCGCCAGTGTTCGCCATCGGGACTTTCTTTCCCCGTCATAGCGCCGCAACCGATGCAGGTTGGCCGACACGATGGAAGGCACGGTCGAAGTAGATGAGACCTTCTTCTGCCTCTCCTGCGGACGCTGCCGTAACGCGGCAGAAGAACACGGAATGCGTTCCAACTTCGGAGATATCGGCGATATCGCATTCCAGTGAAGCAGCGGCGCCTGTCAGGAGGGGGCTGCCGTTTTCTCCCGCCCTCCAGCGGCCTTGGGCAAAGCGTTCCTCGGCGGACAGGCTGCCATTTGAAAATGTCCGTGCCAGCTCCTCCTGAGCGGCTGACAAGATGTTGATGCAGAGCCGACCATTGCGACGGAAGGCCATGTTGTTTCGGCTGGAACGATTAAGGCAGACCAGAAGGGTCGGCGGCTGATCGGTGACGCTGCAGACGGCAGACACTGTGGTTCCGGCAATCCCGGCTTCACCATCGGAGGTGACGATGGTCACGGCGGAGCCCAGCCGCGCCATGGCATCACGAAATTGCTGCCTCTCCATTGTCGATCCTACTCTGCCGCCTGTGGGTGCCGTCGATAGCTGGCACCGACGTGCCTCTCAGGCAGTCGAGGCTCTCCGAACAGCTTCTGCCGCAGCGGTCCCTCGCTGTAAGCCGTCTTGTACAGGCCTCGATCCTGCAGGATCGGGATCACCAATTCAATGATGTCGTCGAAGCATTCCGGGACTACGGTCCGCGACAGGTTGAATCCGTCAACTCCGGCTTCATTGGCCCAGCGCACCAGTTCATCAGCGATTTTTTCCGCCGAACCGATCATCGGCGGCTGGCGGCTGCCAAGCACCATTTGCTCCAGCAGTTTCCTCTTCGTCCACTGAGGACCCGCGGTTCGGGTCATCGCCTCGACGTTCGACACGATCGCGGCGCTCTTGCCGGTCTCGATCGGCTCGTCGAGGTCGTACTTCGCAAAGTCGATCCCCATCGATGCTGCGGCGTGAACCAGGGCTGCCTCGGAGCTCACGTAGGCGCGGTAGTCTTCGTACTTCTCCTGCGCCTCCTTGTCCGTCCGACCGGTGACGATGGTTGCGCCCATGAAGACCTTGATGTCATCCGGCTTCCTCCCCCGATCGGTGGCACGGGCACGGATGTCGTCGATGATCGCCTTCACCCCTTCGATCTTCTGGCCGTTGACGAAAACGCACTCCGCATGGGTTGCGGCGAACTGACGGCCACGCGTGGAGGAGCCTGCCTGATAGAGCACCGGCGTCCGCTGCGGCGATGGTTCGCAGAGGTGGATCGCATCGATGCTGTACTGCGGCCCCTTGTGCTTGATCTTGTGGACCTTCTGAGGATCGGCATAGAGATGCTGACTGGGATCGTTGACGACGGCGTTATCCTGCCAGCTTTCCTCCCAGAGCCTGTAGACGACGCTCATATATTCATCGGCCAGGTCGTAGCGGTCGTCGTGCGCCGCTTGTCCGTCGAGCCCGATCGCCTTGGCTGCGCTGTCCAGGTAGCCCGTGACGATGTTCCAGCCGATCCGACCCTGGGTCAGGTGGTCCAGCGTCGACATCCGGCGGGCGAAGAGGAAGGGCGCTTCGTAGGTCAGGTTGGCGGTGATGCCGAAAGCAAGATGCTTTGTAACGGCGGCCATCGCCGGCACGAGCAGCATGGGATCGTTGACCGGCACCTGCACTGCGCCACGCAGTGCGGCTGCATTACTGCCGCCATAGACGTCGTTGACGCCGACGACATCTGCCATGAAGATCCCGTCGAACAGTCCCGCTTCAAGTCGGCGGGCGTAGTCGATCCAGTAGGAGAGGTCGGCATAGCGTCGTGACTGGTCACGCGGGTGTGCCCACAGGCCCTGCTGAATATGGCCTACGCAGTTCATGTCGAATGCGTTGAACAGGATCTTCTTCGCCACGCTGCTCTCCCGCTTCGTTGCTTTCGGAGGCCGTCTCACATAGGATATTTTCGTCCACTATAGAAGACGATTGACGAAAGGCAAGCAGGTGCAGGAGCAACCGAGAGATCCGGTTCATGCCATTGCTTCGCGCCTGAAGCATGAGCGGGAGGCGAGGGGTTGGTCGCTTTCCGATCTCGCCGATCGCTCCG
>DASYHX010000621.1:0-2660 GCA_035998065.1 Pseudorhizobium sp. | reverse complement strand
GACCCCTCCTTGCCCACGCCGCTCGAATCCCAAAGCGGAATAGACAAGTATCAAGGAGTAACCAATCGACCAAGAAGCGTACATCCTCCGTTAGTCGTACTTCACAGGAGTTTCTCTTGTACTTCGCTAATCGCCCGACTTTCGTTGCTGCATTGCACAATTACAGGGAAGAAAACCTGGGATGTAGATGCCCTCAGTCGTCCTCCCTCACATCGCGAATTTCCACCTGCATCGACCAGCCGCTCGACCTCGTAAAGCGGGTGGCGCCACCCCAATCTTTTGGCGCCGACTTTAGGCTCGGTTGCCGAACGTCCCCCTACAGGCTCTTAGGCACGACGACGTGATCACGGCGCCACATCCAACGCATGGAACTCTTGAGGCCTGCCTCTGTTAGGCGCCTGTGTCTCTCGCGCACAACCGCAGCGCATCGAAGCCGCATATGCGGTAGGCACGACAGCAGACAAAGAGAGGAGAATTGGATGAGACGACTAGTCCAAGCCGCAGCCCTATCGGCTGCAATGATTTCCCCGGCTCTGGCGCAGGACGCCACGACCAGCCCCGATGTTGCAAGAGCCGCGTTCATCGATCCGGACGGAAATTCGATCGGCACGGGGACATTACAAGACACCCCCAATGGCCTGTTGATCCAGGCGACAATCACCGGTCTGCCCCCTGGACCACATGGCTTTCACGTGCACGAAACCGGTGAATGTAGCGTGGAAGGCGAATTTGAGTCGGCGGGCGGACATTTTGCGCCGGGAGGCAATGAGCACGGGTTTATGGTTGACGGCGGTCCCCATGCCGGCGATTTCGCCAATCAAACTGCGATGGACGACGGGACCATGGTGGTAGAGGTTTTCAACGAGAACTTGCGCCTGACCGAAGGTGACAATGCCGTACTGGACGACGATGGCGCAGCGATTGTCATTCACTCGACGGCCGACGACTACCGGACCCAGCCGTCCGGAGCATCGGGCGACCGGATTGCCTGTGCCGTGATCGAGCAGCGATAGATCCTGCGGCCTTGGCGCCACTCGACAGATATGTGAAGCGGGTTCTTGGCGATTAGGAGTTGCTGCATAACCGGGCGCCCGCTTCCCAACAACAAGAACAGCATCAGTCTTGGCTGTCGGCAGCCGCGAAGACCTGGATGGTGCTTACTTGGGCCGGGGGAGTTCCGCCTGGCTCGAATTCGCCGACGATCAAGTCAGAGTGGCGATCTACACCAGCAGCAGGAGCGCGAGCACTTGTCACCATCATTGAGCGCTGGTGCCATGCGACAAGCAGAACGTGACGCAAACGAACCAGTTCGCCAATCTGCAAAACCAGCAGATGGCGGCTGCAAGTCAATAGGCGAGTACTTCGGGCATCAAAGGCACAGCACGGCGGAACCGTGGCAGCATTTGCAAGTTAAAGCACGAACGGGGAGATCATCATGAAAAAGCGTTTCGTCCTTCCATTTCTTGCATCGGTTGTCGTTCTTCCAGGCGTTGCCGCCTCCGAAGGCGCGTGCGGGGCACGTACGGCCTCCGGATCGGCTATGGATAGTCGCGTGAACGGGAACTGCGCCATGCCTGTCAAGATGCTCCTTGCGCAAAACGATGCACCGGTTGCGCGAGATGAACCAGGCGACTCCCAGGCGGTTGAGCCCGCGGAACCCTCGGACGTGGATGCTGGTGGCTGGCTCGACCGGGCAAAGCAGGCCGTGCAGGACGCTGGACGAGAAGTCGGAGAGGCGGCGACGGCAACCGGCAGGTCGGCGGCGGAGTATCTAGCAGATAATCCTGATCTGAATCGCCAGGTACTTGAGTTCGGAAAAGGTCTCGGTGTGCCGGGATTTGATGCGGCGCCGGCTGGTGGTGCAAGACTGGAAGCCACGCTGGCGTCGGATGGCCGCTTGCACATCGAAGCCGCAGGCCTTCCAGGGAGTCAAGACGTGCAACTGGGGTGGTTGAACCAGGACCGCTTTGTGGCGTTGGAAACACTGCGCACTGGGGACGACGGTCGCATCGATACAGCGATCGAGATGCCGAGCAATATCACCTTGGGTGATGAGCTAACGCTCGCGGTAGAAACAACCGATCGGCGCCTTCGCCTCACCTCTGATCCCGTCACCGTCGAGCGCCCTTAAGAAGCTTTGAGGGGTCCCTGATCGTGCAAGCCTAATGGAGGCTTCTCAGGCCTGTTCTACGCAAGGATCTCAGATGAAGGACATTGTGGACCTCGCAGTCCAAAAGCAGACGGTAGTCATCACGGGTGCATCTGCGGGCGTAGGGCGGGCTGTCGCCCGTGCCTTCGCACGACGTGGCTGGCGCGTGGCGCTTGTCGCCCGCGGCGTAAGTCGCCTGGAAGCAACAGCCCGAGAAGTACGCCATTTGGGCGGCGAGGCGATGGTCCTCCCGGCTGACGTAGCGGATGCACAGGCAGTCGAGGCAGTCGCTGACCAAGTGACGACGCAATGGGGTCATATTGATCTCTGGATCAACAACGCGATGGTCACCGTGTTTGGACCAGTATCTGCCATCACTGCCGATGAATTCCGGCGAGTGACAGAGGTCACATATCTTGGCCAGGTGAACGGGACGCAGTCTGCGCTTCGCCAAATGAGCAAAACAGGGCAGGGCACGATCGTCTGCATCGGTTCCGCACTTGCCTACCGC
>DASYHX010000619.1:0-3756 GCA_035998065.1 Pseudorhizobium sp. | reverse complement strand
GGGAGCGGCCCTTGAGGGTGGCACTGTCGCCATTGGGTGTTTCGTAGGAAAGGTCCGGCTCCAGCTTGCGAACGAAGGTTCGTCCCTCCTTGCTCACCTCTTCCTGCAGGTCTCCCTTCATCAGACCGAGCCAGTTGCGATAAACGAGGACCTTATCGTCGGCATCGACCGCAGCAACGGAATCTTCGCAGTCCATGATGGTGGTGATTGCCGACTCCAGCCGGACGTCGGAAATCTTTGCCGCATCGTCCTTGCCAATCGCCGTTGTAGAATCGATCCTGATATCGATGTGTAGGCCATTCCTACGGAGAATGACGCTTGTGGGCTCAGACGCCTCCCCGACATAACCCGCAAACTGGGAGGGATCAGCAAGTTCAACCGTGCGACCCTCGGGTCCTGCGGCCGTCAGCCGGCCGGCTGCAACCACCAAAGAGGTCACGTCGCTCCAGCTCGCGCCGGAAAGCGGGGCAGAGCTATCAAGAAACTCGCGCACCCAAGCAATGACCTTGGCACCACGCGCGGGGTTATAGGCGCCTGATTTCTCGGCGCCAGCATCCTCCGCAATGGCATCGGTTCCATAAAGGGCATCATAGAGCGAGCCCCAGCGGGCATTCGCCGCATTCAAGGCATAGCGCGCATTCATTACCGGAACGACCAACTGCGGCCCGGCGATCGCGGCGATTTCCGGATCGACCTTGTCGGTGGAGATCTGGAAATTGGGTCCCTCCGGCACAAGGTAGCCGATCTCGCGCAAAAAGCTCTCGTAGGCGGCGAGATCGACCGGGGCGCCGTTGCGACGATACCACTCGTCCAGTTTTTCCTGCATCTCGTCACGTTTGGCCAGCAGGGCCCGGTTCTTCGGCGCAAGGTCGTGGATCAGTTGGGCAACTTGCGAGAAGAAGCGCTCTGCATCGACGCCGGTTCCGGGTATCGCCTCCTTCACCAGGAAGTCATAGAGTTTTTCATCTATTGCGATCCCGTTTTTGTCGATGCGCGCCATGCAAGCCTCCTCCATTGCCGTTCATTATTATTGTCGCCAATTTGCGCGGGTAGCCACAGCTGTCAATGCGCCTATGGGCGAAGGCGCGGGCTGACCCTCATCGGCAGGCCGTTCCTTGGCTGTGTCGTCAATTTCTGTACCGGCCAAGGTGCTGTCTCCGGCGTTACGTCGAAGCGGTAACGGCTCATCAGGACAGCCAGAGCAATGACAGCCTCCTGCATTGCGAACGTTGCGCCGATGCAGACCCGTGGACCTGCCCCGAAAGGCAGATACTGGAAGCGCCCGATATTGCTTCGGTTCTCCGGCAGGAAGCGCTCCGGTATGAACGCCCGCGGGTTATCCCAATAGAGCTGGTGGCGATGCAGTGTCCAAGGCATGATCAGCACCGTCACGCCGGCGCCAATCTTTACCGTTTTTCCGTCATCGCTGACCCACTCGTCATCGGCGATCGCCGCGCGATTGAGCGAGGGCGCAGGAGGGTACAGGCGCAGCGCCTCCTCAAATGCCGCCTTTACCATCGGCATGCGATCGAGCCACTCCACCGGCTCCGCGCCGGACGCCAAGACTTCATCGATTTCGCTTTCCATGCGCTGGCGGATATGCGGACCGTTGGCGACACAATAGAGGGTCCATGCGAGCGCCCTTGCGGTGGTTTCGTGACCGGCGCCGATGAAGGTCAGAATATTGTCCTCGATCTCCTCCAACGTCAGGCCATCTGGCCCCGCGAGTTGCAGAAGCAGCGTCAGGAAATCCTGCGGGACGTTGTGCGGATCCTCCCGCATCTTTTGTTGCCTGCGCGCCATGGTGTCGGCAACGATCTGCCTAAATTTGCCCAGTACCCGCTTGCCGCCAATGCGGGTCACGCGCGGCACCCAGGGCGGCGCCCGCAGAAGGTCCATCGGGTCAACTCTGCCCATGCGGTGCAGCAGGCTGTCAACGTCATCGGAGAAATCGTTGCTTTCGGTGACAATCTCTCCGGAAAACAAGGTTTCGGAGAGGATGTTGAAGGTGATTTCCGTCATGTCGACCGAAATGTCGAAAACCTCCCCTGCCTCCCCGACACCCGCGTATTTCTCAACATATTCCTGGGACTTTCGAAGCATCTGGCCTGCAAAGCCCTTTGCGTGCCGCGGCGTAAAAACCGGCGCCATCGCCTTGCGGGAGCGCTTCCAGACAGGGCCTTCCGCCGTCAGCAGACCATCCCGCAGGATCGGCCGAAGGATTAGCTGCCGTATTTCGGACATCTCGTAGTTGGCGGCGTTGTCGACCAGCACATGACGGATGAGGCCCGGGTCGTTGACGATCAGGGTCCGCTCCTTGAGGAACTTCGTTTCGATCCAAGGCAGTGTGTAGGAGGGTTCGCCCCAAAGCTCGAGCGGGTTGTTGAAGACCGTACGGATGATTTCCAGCATCGAAGGCGGAACGGTGCGCGGGATGGGAGCTGGTGGAACGAACGGCTCGGGGCGCATGTCCATGCCTGCCCTCCTGATGCTGGTTTCCGAATAAGGAATATCAGGCGTCAGAGCAGGTTTTTCAACTCTTCCAGCTTATTGTTGACCAGCCAGCCATAGTAGTTCTCCGTCGGCATGCCGCCACGCGCGCGCAGCGCTGCGGCCCGCTGATGCGAGCCGCCGGTATTGTAGAGTGTGGCCGTGATACCGGGGTTGGTGGAAATGTCCACGCCGGCAATGGAGGCATAGTCGTCGATAGACTTGCGAATACCGGCTGCCATGTAGGCCAAAGACTTGTCTGGATCCATGATCGCCTCGTAGACGGCGGCGGCATCCTTCTCGTCCAGCTTAGGATAACCGGAAGTCTTTGAAACTATGTCCGACAGCATCAGAGCCGTCAGTGGATTCACCTGCCCCAAGCCAAAGGTCTGGCCGGCGTAGAAAGGTTGAAAGAAAACGGCACTGAACCTGTTATCAGGAAAAGATACCCCCTCGACCGTGCGTCCGCGGAAGTGATCTTCCCAAATCGCTTCGCGGCAGGTCCACAGGCCGTAGCTGCCATCTTCGCCCTCGCATTTGCTAAACTGCGGTCGTGCGACGAACTCGCTGATCGTCTCGTCGTCGTAGCTGAAGCGGAAGCGATCGCCTGCATATGCGGCGGCCTTGATATAGTAGGATTGGAGGCGGTCATAGGCATCAACATTATAGGTATGCTCGCCGACGATTGCCCCCACCATGTGGATAGGATCGATCCGATAATCGGACGCGGTCGCCTTGATCTTGCGGATGAGCTCCTTGTCTTTGCCGAGCAGGTCACGGATCTTGTCATACTTGTCATCAAAGGTCGTGCGGCCAGCGCGGGTGCGCCGCACGGATGCGCCCGGCACCTTGGGCTGCTCCACATGGCGATTGCCTTCCGGAACGGGGCGAAGCCCAGCGGCATCGCCTAGCGATGTGCTACTCAACACCAAAAGAACGGCCAGGAAGAGTTGCTTCAAGATAAAGAATCCGCGAAGTCGGCAACCGGAGGTGCCGGATACGTCACTGCAACAACGCACCGCGACGCTATACGCTCCGTGCGAACGTGCCCCCTTATGGGAAAGGGAGGCACGCTGTCGAGGCTGTTCGCCTCAATTTACCGTTAGCAACGCCACGACAGAAGATGGCGTTGCTTCGGCGCAACGCTTACAGAATGTAGCGAGAAAGATCCGTGTCAGCTGCCAGATCACCGACATGTTCACGCACATAGCCGGCGTCGATCATCGCCGTGCTGCCGGCCCGGTCCGGAGCGTTGAAGGAGATCTC
>DASYHX010000617.1:0-6429 GCA_035998065.1 Pseudorhizobium sp. | reverse complement strand
CGTGGCGCCATTGGCGCAGCCTTAAGCGGCATCGGTCTGTCATGGGCTGTCACGGGAGCGCCAGGCCGGGTCCTGGCGGGCAGCCGGTTCGTGGATCCACGGGCACGGTGGCGCGCCGCGAAGACAGTCGGAGAAAACCCTGACAGCTGTCAGGGTTTTAAGGGGGGCACATGCTTTAGCCGCGTGAGCAGTGCGTCCACCAGAAGCAGCGCCATTCTCGCATCATGAGGACCCCAATCGCTATCGCTGCTGCAGTTCTCCGGCGGTACCTGATATCTCGGTCGCCGGGTCGCTGCTGCTTTAGCGCGAAGGAGCTATGGCTTTCTCCCATCTCGACCCTAATTATGCCTGCGGTCCGGCGAGAAGGGGCACCCGTCTCCGCGTCGATTGTTCGCTATGGTCTTTGCTGGGCTCTTGGAGCGTCCTGGCGCACTTAATGGGAGTCGGCAGTGACGCCAGAACGTCGTCGACAGGTGTTTGATCGGGTTGTCGCCCGCTGGGCCGCACGCGGGAGCGGGTTCGAAGCCAGTCCCGCATTTCGATCGACCATCGAGGATTGGATAGAAGGCCGGATCAGTATGCAAGAGCTTCGCCGAGGCTACGGTGAGTTCCTTCGCGACCGCTTGCGCTCGCTACCTCATGAACGAGAAGATCAATGACACTCCCGGTGATCCGCAGCTTCTGATGGTGCCACTGCGGTCAGCAGGCTCTGTACCTCAACAGGAGGCATCGACCCCTGCTAAACAAAGCGCTTTGTCCCATCCGGCGATAATACCGCGAGCCAGGCGGCGGTGTGGCGCTTGTACACTAAACCCACCATCGGGCTGGTCCCTAATCTTGGGGCGTGTGCCTGTTGCGTTCGCTTAAGCCTTCCTTCACCCGATGCAGGCAAAACTGAGATGCGCGATGAGTTGTGCGTTCGCGCGTCTTGGAGCCAAAGGGTTGGACAACAAGGCGGCATCCTTCTCCCAAGCCCGCTGGGCAGGGTCTGAAGCTTAAACAAGACACGTTCCTCGTATGAAGCCGGTAAAAGCCGCCAAGGGATGTCGAGGCGCGGCTTGAACTGAGCGTTCGTCAAGCGCTCGGGAGGCTGGGCTCGCACGCCGCCGGAGGGTCAGCAACGAGAGCTGGATAGGGTATCGCTGATCCCCAAGCTTTCGGGGGAGGGTGGTGAACCGCCAATCTTCCCGTTGCGCCTGAAGATCAGGGGTCGGGAGGTCGCAGACACCCCGGTCGCTCCAGTCGGTGGTCTCTCCTGCGCAAACCGGGGAGGGACGGCAGGGCCGTGATGCGGAAACCTTTGAGCGGGACCACGCCCGTGAAGTGATCGACCTATCCGAGCAGGCGAGTGGCTCGACTGCCTTTTCTGTTGGCGTTGTTGTAGTAGGATGCCGCCTGCTGGACGGAACGATGACGCGACTGTTCCATCGCCTCCGGCAGCGGGATACCCCGGTTTGCCGCTTCCGTAAGATACCCGGACCTCAAGCCGTGCGCAGAGAATTCCGAAGCCTCTAGGCCGGCCAGCGTGGCGCGCTGTTTGACAATGTCATTGATCGCTTTTGGGTCGAGGGACCGACGAGACACATTGCCCCACCGATCAATTGCCCGAAACACACTGCCGCTGTCGATCCTGGCGGCAGCCAGCCAGGCATTCAGCGCAACAACCGGCCGGCCGGCAAGATAGACGACTTCGTCGCTGTCCGCGCCACTGGTTTTGGTGCGGCCGAGATGAATCGACAAAGAGGGGAGGGGAGGCCCCTCTTCAACGGGGATCGGCGGCTCAACGGTTAGCTGCTCCTTGCGCAGCCGGGCAATCTCACTACGCCGGCGCCCGCCTGAAGCAAATGCCACCATCAGGATTGCCCGGTCGCGCATGTCGCGCAGACTGTCAGTGACGCAGGTCGAAAGCAGTTTTGACAGGACATCGCCCGTTACGGCCTTGGCGCTTTTGCGCTTTCGCGGCCGTGGCGTAGCGCGAACCGCCAACCGTAATGCTGACTTGAGGGCAGGGCAAACAAAGCTGCCATTAAGCCCCCGCCATTTCGTCAATGTCGACCATGTGGCGAGCCGCCGGCGCACCGTATCGGGCGCGTGCGGACCGACGACCTTAAGCAGCCCCTGGTCGCGGAGTATCTGCTCCACCTCAACCGGCATGCCATGGTGTGGATCGGACCGCCGTTTTTCCCGATCCCAAAGATGATGAGCGACGAATTTCAGGAGCAGCGCTTCAGGCGCCGGCCAGGGCAGGGAGGATCCAGTAGCCGCCAGCGACCAGGCCTGCAGATAGGTGAGGTCGGAGGCAAGCGCGCGTAACGTGTTGACGCCCATCCCCTGGTTGACCAGGTGACGCAGCGTTTCGACATCGTGGTCTGTGAGGAGCTCCGCCAGCTCGTCGCGCCGCTCCATTGGCAGAACGGAGGCGATCGTGTCGAGTGCCGCTACGCGGCCCGAGAGCCCCGCAGGGCGATTAATGCTCATGGTCAGTTGGCCCGAACACCACTACACCTTCTGCGCGGGCGGCTTCTGCCAGTCGGCGGTCGAGCGTGGCGAGAGGGAGCTGTTGCAAAAGCGCAAGGGCGAGGTAGGCAGCGTCGTAGGCACTGAGACGATGTCTTCGGCCCAAACGCACCACCTCCGTGTCGTCGCTGGACCCGGCGAGTCGCAGTGGTAACCCCCGGAACCGTGCTAGTGCCGAATGAACAAAATCAACCGAGATCCGATCGCGTTTCTCGGCGCTCAGGAGAATGCTGCGAACCTCATGGCAAAGCAGATCGGGCGCTACCGCGTCTTCCTCTGCCATGCGGTTCATTACCTGTTCAGCAGTCGTGTTATCTTCGTCCGGCAGCAGCCATGCGCCGGCGATCGAGGCATCAACGACGAAGGCCATTAGCGCCGGCCTTCCTGCTTCCATTCCTGAATTTCTTGATGCGTGACGGGCTTGGCCTGCATGCGAAGTGCACGCACCGCTTCGATCGCGGCCAGACGCTGCCGGCGTTCGTCCATGGCCACCAGGCGGGCTACAGGATCATTGCCACGCGCAATGATGAAGTCTTCGCCGGCCTCGACGCGAGCTAACAGCTCCGACAGATGCGTTTTGGCCTCGGCAACCTTTACGGTAACGGTCATCGCAATTCCTTGGTCACTCATGCATCCAAGGCACCAGAATAGCGGGGCCTCTAAATTGGTCAATAGCCTGACCATCAACCGGCGATAAGGAGTACTTAATCGCACGCGAGCCGCGTGGGGCTCCATTATACCATGTGTAGAACTGTAATGGCGATATAGCTTTCCTTTAAGACATCGTTTACCATAAAAACAATGCCTTACGACCTCGCCAAATTGCCCATCCGCCCCCTGCTGAAACCCGTCCCCGACGCCAGCAGCGCCCTTGCCCGTCTCGACGAACGCATCGCCCGCTCACCGGTCGGCCCGGGTTTCCTCGAACGGCAAAACTTTACCGACGCCTGCGCCTCCCTGTGGATCGACGGCGAACTCGTCCACCTCGAAGACCTCGTCCTCCACGACAGTCTCCGAGACATCCGCACCCCAACCCACGAACTCACCATCGCCCGCGACGTGCTCCGCACCCGCCGACGCATCGCCGACCACCCACCCGCTTGGGCCCTCTCTGAAGAGGGCCTGCGCGGTCTGCGGCAGGCGTGGCCTGCAGCATCTTTGGGTGATCGTGGCACTGGCGTGGCCGACGAAGCCAAGGCGGATGTTGTGGGCGCTGGGGCAGGGGAGGGGCCGGAGCTCAATGAGGTGGGAGGCGAGGCTTGCGAGGACGTCCTGGATGCCGAGCTCGCCGCGATCGATGCCCTGCTGGCGCGTTCAGAAGCGGCGATCGAGCAAGCGAAGAAGCCAGGACCCGCCAAAGGCGCTCCGGGCGCGGGCGCCGGCCACGAGCGGGACCCATTGGTCTACGATCTCGATTGGCACGAGGATGCGCGGCTGGAGGAATGGCGGGTGGTGCTGCGCGGGGTGCAAGAATTTCCGGCGGTGCTGCAGGCGATTATTGCGCTCGATGCCTGGAACGAGATCGGCGTGCTGCAGCATGCCGGCTGGATGGGCCGGCTGCTCGCCGCTGCCATCCTGCGCCAGGCTGGTGTCACATCAGGTGGTCACCTCGCGGCCATCAACCTCGGCCTGAAAACCATTCCTGTCGATCGGCGTCGGCATCGTGATCGCGAAACCCGGCTGCTGGCGATCGCCCACGGGGTTTTGGCCACTGCCGAGATCGGGCTCAAGGAGCATGACCGGCTGGCGCTGGCGCGAAAAATGATGGAGCGCAAGCTGGAGGGGCGGCGAACGTCGTCAAAGCTGCCGGAGCTCGTCGAGCTGGTGATGGCCAAACCGCTCGTGTCGGCCGGCATGGTGGCGAAGATGCTCGACGTGACCCCGCAGGCGGCGCGGCGGATTGTTTTGGAGCTCGGGCTTCGCGAGATGACGGGGAGGGGGAGGTTTCGGGCATGGGGGATGTTATAAAATTGCCGTCGCGCGCACGCCGCGACAATCTGGTAAGAGAACGTGGCGGCCAATGCGACTATTAGAGGTTGATTGGTCCGGCTGGCCCTTTCGAAATCGCATGAATGCTTCCGGCATCCTAGTTCCCGCCACCGCCCCAACCGCTGCAGATTGCCCAAGTAGCTACCATTGCGCGACAAGATCGTTCTGATTGCCGCCGGGATGGTCCGTTCCCAGTACTCGGCGTATGCCCGGTTTGCCTCCGGCAGGAGAAAGTGCCCAACAATCCAGCAGGAAACGACGGGTTGCACCGCCTCGTCCACTCCGACGAGAACCGCAACGAGAAGCTCTCCATGCCTGCCGGGATGGTTTCGGATGAGCTTGCCGAGCAGCACCGACGAAGCCTTCAACCGCATCAGGTATGGGATATCGTTCTGCGCAACTAGTCCTTCGATGCAACTGCATGGGTGCACGAACAACTACCAAACAGCACGATGGATTTGCTCAATCCAATGGCTGGTCACTACGCCTTCCTGTGCGAATGCTCCGGATGGGGTAAGATCCATGAAAGCGAAATACGCGCTGATGCGCCTGGCGTTGATCGCCGGTGGATTCATGATCGGGCAGCAGCATTGGCGATCGAGCTGTTCTCGAAAACCGCGTCCGACTTTTGACACGGTCTGCTCTACTCTGCGACGTTGCGAAAGTCTGGAAAGCAAGTGTTACTTCAACCCGGATCTTCAACAATCGGCCGTTGCGCGGCCTCGCAGATCGCTTCAGCGTCAACAGCATCATTCTTCTGCCGCTTTACAAAGGGCTTCACATAAGCCGGCGCGATCAACCTGACGGTATGGCCGAGGTTGCTTATCTCGCGGCCCCAATAATGCGCTCCGGGACAGGCTTCCATCGCCACAAGACACGGAGGCTGGGTGGAGAAAAATTCCAGGACTTGCTCTCGTCGCAGCTTCTTGCGGAAGATGACCGCGCCGGCGGCATCTGCCCCGTGCGCTTGGAAGATGTTCTTGGCCAAATCCAGGCCGATTGTGCTAACTTCTGTCATGGACGCCTCCTTCAGTGGTTCTCAACGCCACTACTTTGGCACATCGATGCCGTCAGGGGGGCGTCCATCCCATCATTGGAAGACGACCACCTTTACCGCAGGCCTGCGGCTATCTGGTATGGCGGCGCCGATGTTGCTTGATGGGCCGATGAACGGTCCCGCCTTCCTCGCCTATGCCGAGCAGGTTCTCGCACCCGAGCTTCGGTCCGGCGACATCGTCGTCATGGATAACCTGCCTGCTCATAAGATCAGCGGTGTGCGCGAGGCTATCGAGAAGGTTGGAGCACGGCTCCTGTTCCTCCCGCCATACTCGCCAGACTTCAACCCCATCGAGATGGCTTTCTCGAAGCTGAAGGCCCTGCTTAGAAAAGCCGCCGCCAGAACCATTGAAGATCTCTGGTCAGCGGTCGCCGACTGCCTCTCCGCCTTCACCCCGCAGGAATGCCGGCACTACTTCGAGGCGGCGGGATATGACCCGGACTAAATCGAATCTGCTCTAGTTGCCGTGAAATAACGTTCCACATCGCAGGACGATGAGATCTACAGGGGGTGAGGGGGTTTCCTCCACCATTGACCATGATCGATTGCCAGTGCTGAAAAGGCCACGACTACCTCGCTGGCAAAAATGCACTAACACGCATAGTAGGTAGGTGGCAGCGACCACGCGTACCAGCCGAGATTAGTACCAAAAGGCAACTCTATTGAGTTCGCTTAGCGATTTTCACGCCTGTGATCAGTTGAAGGTCCGAGTCATACGCAGCAAGCAAGAAACGGGTGGCACGACTTCTGCATAGGACCTAGCACTACGTCCGTTCTTTGTTCACAACCCGACGGGCTTATCATGCAGGAAGAAAAATCCCTCTCATCGATGCAGGTGCTGGAGAAAATGTTTAAAGTTGAGATGG
>DASYHX010000616.1:0-3171 GCA_035998065.1 Pseudorhizobium sp. | reverse complement strand
ACTCTGCTGCTGGCTGAAGCGCCAGGAGTTGTGAGGGTATACGCTTCCTAGGGCCGCGACCTAGTTAGGGCTTTTGGGCGCAGGCGGCGCCCTGGATTCCCCGGAATGCGGTCCGACCTTCATCCGCATTGCTCGCCGCGACCATTCCGTGGCTTATAATAGACAACGACCGCGGTCGGCCGACCGCCATGAATCCGGATTTGCGCCGGGAAGTTCCACGGCAGTTCCCGACCCCAATTCCGCCCTTTGGGGCATACCGGTGCGATCCCGGAAGCTGCCATTCGCGTGGCCCCGTTGGCTTGTGATTTATGTCGTAGCTCTTCCGGATGAGGCAATCTGCAGGCCGCTCACCAAAACTGTGTTTACAGACGCGGCCCGCGTCTCTGGAGCCCTTCTCCTCACGCTTGAAAGAAGAAGTCAGAAGAGCACACCTACTAACCTCCGCGGGAACTGGGCCGGGCAAGGTGCCGCCTTGCTAGGTGAACACCCGCTTGAGAGTTTGCCACACGATGGCTCCGGCATTGGGATCGCCTTTGGTGAGCGCCGTCGCGTAGCTCTTGGCCTGATCGAAGCTGATGTGAGGCGGCAGGGTTGGCACGTTTGCATCCACTCGGGCGTCTATGACACAGGGCCGATCCGACGACAGAGCTTGATCCCAGGCACTGCCGACCTGCTCGGGTTTGTCGACCTTTATTCCGCGCAAGCCCAGAGACTCGGCGTAGCTCGCATAGGAGAAGTCGGGAACGTTCTGGGTCAGTTCGGTCTTGCGGGAACCGGCCAGCGCCCGCTGCTCCCAAGTCACCTGGGCTAGGTCGTGATTGTTCAGGACCGCAATCACCAGGCGAGGGTCACTCCACTGCTGCCAGTATTTGGCGACTGTGATGAGGCCATTGATCCCCAACATCTGCATGGCGCCATCGCCGACAAACGCGATGGACACCCGATCAGGATGCGCGAATTTGGCTGCCGTCGCGTAGGGTACGCCGGGACACATGGTAGCGAGATTGCCTGAGAGTGATGCCATCATGCCGCGGCGCAGCTTGAGGGCGCGGGCGAACCAGTTCGCCGATGTGCCGGAGTCCGCGCTGATAATTGCATTGTCGGGCAATCGGGGCGACAGTTCACGGAACAGGAATTCGGGGTTGATCGGGTCGGCTTCCAGTTCGGAGCGTTTACCGACGTCCTCCCACCAGTCGGCGACTTGCTTTTCGATATCCTGGCGCCAGGAGCGATCTTCCTTCCGCCGGAGGAGCGGCAGCAGGGTCTGCAAGGTCGCAGCCGAGTCGCCCACGAGGTTGACGTCGATGGGATAGCGGAGCGACAGCATGCGCGGGTCGATGTCGATCTGAACCGCCTTGGCTTGCCCTTCCTTGGGCAGGAATTCTGAGTATGGGAAGCTCGTGCCCACCATCAGCAGGGTATCGCAATTCTGCATCATCTGGTCAGAAGGTTTAGTGCCCAGAAGGCCCATTTGACCGGTCACGAAGGGTAGGTCGTCGGGAACGGCCGCACGCCCGAGGAGGGCTTTGGCGATACCTGCGCCAAGCACTTCGGCGACCTCGATAACCTGATCAGTCGCGCCGAGCGCGCCGGCCCCCACCAGCATGGCGACCTTCTCGCCATTGTTGAGGATGTTGGCAGCCTCCTGCAAATCGACCTGCTCGGGAACCACGCGTGGAGCCCGATATCCGACCCCGGAATGAATCGTACCGTGTTTGCGCGGCGGCGTTTCGACCGCATCGAGCTCCTGCACGTCGTTAGGCACGATGATGCAGGTGACGGTGCGCATCGAGATTGCAATACGAACAGCGCGGTCTACGAGGTGCCGCATCTGCGTCGGGTCCATGCAGACCTCCACGTATTCGGAGGCCACGTCCTTGAAGAGGTTCTTGAGATCGACTTCCTGCTGGTAGTGGCCGCCTAGAGCTGCGCGGGCCTGCTGTCCCACGATGGCGAGCACCGGCTGGTGATCGAGCTTGGCGTCATAGAGCCCGTTCAGCAGATGAATGGCGCCAGGACCTGATGTAGCAAGGCACACGCCCAGTTCGCTGGAGTATTTGGCATGGCCGCAAGCCATAAACGCTGCGGATTCCTCGTGCCGCGTCTGGACGAAGTTGAACCGGTCCTTGGCGCGGTCAAGCGCGCTGAGTATGCCGTTGATGCCATCGCCGGGGAAACCGTAGATCTGCTTGACGCCCCATTCGGTGAGCCGGTCAAACATGAAATCTGAAACAGTCTTGGCCATCGTCTTTTCCTCCGTGCCTTGCTTCTCCCGATTGGCTGCCCGCACGACAGTCCATGGGTCCAACAGATCGCTGTGCAGTGGGTTCCGATCACTGCAGAGCCCGCCGCAGGTTAATGCTGCCGCTTAGTTCAAGCCCAATCTCCCGGCGGCCAGCTCTGCTGCGTGCAGCGTCCGCCTTCCCGTCGATTGTTCGATCTGCTCGCGACAGCTAAAGCCGCTCGAAACGATGTAATCGTCTTCCGACGCGGCGCGGACACTGGGCAGTAAAACACGCTCACCCAGCTCCTGTGAAAGCTCGTATTTGTCAGCCTCGAAGCCGAAGGACCCCGCCATCCCGCAACATCCGGACGGCAGGACATGGGGCTCTATGCCCAAAGCCTCGATGAGCTGCCGTTCTCCCCCTTTGCCGAGCACTGCGTGGTGATTGCAGTGGAAGTGAACCACGGCTCTGCCACCCTCGGCGACAGGCTCATGCTCTTTGAGGTGCTCAGCGACAAAATCAGAAAAATAATGTGTCTGCTCGGAGAGCTTCTTGGCCTGCTCGTTGCCTGGAAACAGCCCCAACAGCTCGTCCTTGAACGCAGAGGTACAGGCGGGTTCAAGCCCGATCACGGGTGTCCCATCATCGATCTCCTGCCGCAGTGCCGTAAAGGTCTGCTGCCAGAGCTTGGATGCGGTATCCAACAGTCCCCAGTCATAGATGGGGCGGCCGCAGCAGAGGGGACGGCTGGGAATGGTGACCGAGAAGCCAAGCGCCTCCAGGGTCTTGACCGCGGCAATGGCGGTGTCCGGGCGGAAGTAGTTATTGAATGTATCGGGCCACAGCACCACACGTGGGCCGGCGCCCCCCTCGCCCCGGTTTTTTCGAAACCACGAGGTAAAGCTCTGGTCGGCATAGCGGGGGATTTGCCGCTGCGGCGCAATAT